>VGWG01000017.1 GCA_016873675.1 Lentisphaerota bacterium
CAATAGATGAAGACCGCCGCGCCCTCAAAGGTGTTGTCTGAATCGGGCCGGCTGCCGCGTGCGCGGCGGAAGCGGTCGGCGATGGCGTCCTTGGCCTTGAGCGCAGGCATGCGGGTGTCTCGGATGCTGGGCACGTCCAGCACGTACGCGCCGACGGAGAATCGGCCGTCAACGTCCAGAATGTCCTCCCACGCGATCTCGCCCACCGCCTCGTACAGGTGGAGCAGCGTGTGCGCGCGGACCGAGCGGAGCGGCCAGAGGACGCGCTGGGCAGAGCGGAGCCAGAGATTCAGGCGCATGGCGTCGATCATCGTGCCGCGGGTGATGACGGTGGTCTCGCCGTGATCGTTGACCGGGTACCCGAGCGCGCGGACCTCGGTTTCCACGTGGGCGGCCATGCCCGAGGCACAGGCGATGACGAGGGTGTTGCTGGAATTCCACAGATTGACGGGGATGGGGTTCATGGTGAGACGGTTTCCCGGGGCGGCGAGTAGATGCGGACGCCGGGAAGCCGGTCGATGGCCGGAACCCAGTTGTTGGTCCATTCGGTGCCGATATCGAAAGCCGCTGGATCGGGACGGAGATCGTCGGCTGTGTCGGCGACACCGTCAGGCCCCAGGGAGAACACCCGCACGGAGTCATCCGCCTGGACGACATACTGGTAGGGGTTCTGCCACGGATCATTGCGCAGGTGACTGATATAGGGGCCGATCCAGCCGGATTCGCGGTAGTCGTTGCACAGGCTGAGCAGGCCGTGAGCCTGCGGATCGGGCCAGCGGCCGACATGAAAGCGGTAGCGCCCCAGCGCCGTTGCGAGGACGTCCAGTTCGCGCAGGGCCCGGCGGTGCGGGATGCCGGGTTCAGGCTCGCGGGCCCGGCGGTTGACCAGCCCGACCAGCAGGGAGCCGATGCAGGCCATGAGCAGGACCACGCCCGCCAGCGCCCGCGGACTGTAGAAGGCGCGCGGATTCGGCGCCGTGCGGATTTCGGCGAGCTTTGCCTGGACGTCGCGGTCGATTCGATACAGCGCCCTCTGGCGCTTCCGCCGTTCTTCGGGTGTGCGCGGGACGGCCATCCGCATCCGCTTGTGACACGATGGGCACGCGGAGACGGGCTGCTCGCCGAGATTCGCCTTGCAGTATGGACAGCGGTAAGACATCAGGGGTCGATATTCTCCAGCGCCAAAGTGTCGAGATTGATCCGGCGGTAGTAGCAATTGCGGGGCTCGCCCTGACGGTTGCGGGTGTGACAGATGCCGCCGCGCCGGGGGCGGACGATGTAAAGGAGCGAATTCTGCTCGCAGTTCACACGCGCTTCGACGAGATCAAAGGTCTCTCCAGAGGTCTTGCCTTTCTCCCAGAGCTCGTTGCGCGAGGTTGACCACAGGATCAGCGTCCGCTCCTTGAAGGCCTGCCGCATGGCCCGCTCGTTGGTGTAAGCGACGAGGATCACCTCGTGCGTGTCAACATGTTGCACAGCCACCGGAATGGCGTCTGAACATTTCCCGGTAAGCTTCATCAACTTGCCGAAATCCAGAGTCAGCGCAGCACTCTCTTCGAGCTCCTTCATGGGATTCAATCCTTTCTGATGACGGCCCGGACACCCCCGAGCCCCACACCTTCCGGCGCATGCTTGGAGACTATATCACAGATCTACCGCTGACCCAAGGAGAGAAAGCGGGATCTGCATTGCTAATCTCATCTTTACTTTGGGCGGTTGGGGCGGTACCATCACCGCCAATTCGTTTTGTGTCACTGTATGAGGGTGTGCCATGTCTGTGCGTGTCCGTTTCGCCCCGAGTCCGACGGGGAACGTCCATATCGGCAATATTCGCGCGGCCATTTTTAACTGGCTCTTCGCCCGCCATTCCGGGGGCCGATTCCTGCTCCGCGTGGAGGATACCGACCGCGAGCGCTCGACCGACGCGGCGATCCGCACGCTGCTGGATTGCCTGGGATGGCTGGGGCTAGACTACGACGAGGAACCGGTCTATCAGAGCCGTCAGACCGCCCGCCATCTCGCCGTGGCCGACGCGCTGCTCAGCAGCGGCGCGGCTTACCGCGAGGCCAAGGGCGGCGGCGATCCGTGCACGATTTTCCGCATGCCCAAAGAGGGTCGGCTGGAGGTCGCCGATCAGGTCAAGGGGGTGATTCGCAAGAAGGCCGAGGACACCCAGGATTTCGTGATCGTCCGCTCCGACGGCACACCGGTCTTCCACCTGGCCAACGTGGTGGACGATATCGACATGCAGATCACCCACGTCATCCGCGGTGATGATCACCTGGAAAACACCTTCAAGCACATCGAGCTGTTCAAGGCGATCGGTGCCGCCGTGCCGCAATACGCGCACCTGCCCATGATCGTCAACAACCAGGGAAAACCCTACAGCAAGCGCGACGGCGCGGCGTTTGTCGGCGAATTCCGTGACCAGGGCTACCTGCCCCAGGTCCTCTTCAACTTCCTCGCGCTGCTCGGCTGGGCGCCCGGCGAGGACCGCGAGGTGATGACGCGCGACGAGCTGGTGGCGTCTTTCACACTGGAACGATGCAAGTCGAGCGCGGCGCGATTCGACCTGAAAAAGCTCACCTGGATGAATGGCGAATACATCCGCATGGCCCCGCGGACGGAGTATGCGGGACGCTTCACCGCGCGGCTGCGCGAAGCGGGGCTGTTGCGCGAGGATTTTCCGCGGGCGACGCTAGACGGGATCATCGAGCAGATGCAGGTGCGAACCAAGTTTTATTCGGAGATCCCCTCCACCTGCGCCTATTTCTTCACCGAGGACTATCCGTTTGACGCCAAGGCCGTTGAAAAACGGCTCCGGGTGCCGGGCGTGGCCGAGGTCCTGGAGTCCGTCGCGGCGGCTTTTGAGAAGCTGCCCGTGTTTGACGTGCAAAGCCCCCACGACGCGCTCATGGCCCTGGGCGAGGCCAGCGGGACGGGCTTGGGCGCATTCGTGCACCCGGTGCGGGTCGCCGTCTCGGGACTCTCCGAGGGCCCGGGGCTTTTTGAGATGCTGGCGCTGCTCGGCCGCGACACCGTGTGCGCCCGGCTGCGACGGGTGGCGGAACGCGTGCGGGCGGGCGCCTGTTGCGGATCATTGCCAAAGCGGAGCCACTGTGCTACCCTCACGGAATGAAGCCATCTGAGTGTTGCGAAGAGATCCAACCTGTCATCAAGCGCCGTGTGGTGGCGATCATCGGGCGGCCCAATGTGGGCAAGTCGGCCGTTTTCAACCGGATTGCCGGGCGCCGCGTGGCGATCGTGCATGATGAGCGCGGCGTGACCCGCGACCGCCTGATGCGCGAGGTGACGTGGAATGGCGAGCGGTTCACGCTCGTCGACACGGGCGGCGTGAGCATTCCGGATGCGCGCCAGGCGACGGACGCAATCGCCGCGGGGACGCGGCTCCAGGTCGACTCCGCGCTGCAGGACGCCGCCGTGGCGATTCTCGTGACCGACGTGCAGTCGGGACTGAATCCGATGGACGAAGCGGTCGCGCGAATCGTCCGCAAGAGCGGCGTCCCGTGCTTTGTCGCTGTCAACAAGGCCGACGAGCCGCAGCACGAAGTCGGCGCCGCCGACTTCGCCCGCCTCGGGTTCCCGCTGTTCGCGGTTTCCGCAGCGCACGACCGGGGCTTTGTCGATCTGGTGGATCGGGTGGCCTCGCTGCTGCCGAAGGAAACGAACGAAACCACCGTCACCCCCCTCCGAATCGCCGTGGTCGGCCGCCCCAATGCGGGCAAATCGTCGTATATCAATCGCCTGCTCAAAAGCGACCGGGTGATCGTCTCGGATGTGCCTGGAACCACGCGCGACAGCATCGAGATTCCCTTCGCCATCGGTACGGGCCCCCAGGCCAGGCACTACACGCTGATCGACACCGCCGGGATGCGCCATGTGCATGCCATCGACAACTCGGTCGAACGATTCAGCCATTTCCGCTCCGAACAGAGCTTGCAGGAAGCCGATATCGTGGTGCTCATGATGGACGCGGAGGCGGGCCCGACGATGCAGGACAAGCACATCGCGGCCAAGGTGATCGAAGCGCGCAAGGGGTGCGTGCTGATCGTCAACAAGTGGGACCTCTCGCAGGCTAAGGGGATCTCTCAAACACAGGCCGAGCCGGCGCTGTTCGAGTCCATGCAGTTTATGTCCTATTGTCCGCTGGTCTTCATCTCGGCAAAGGACGGATATAACGTTCGGAAAAGCATCGATGTGATCGATGCCGTCGCGGCGCAGACGCGGTCCACGCTTCCGACCGGCATGCTCAACCGGGCGATCGAAGAAGCGTGCGAACGCATCCAGATGCCGACCTGCGGACGCAAGCACCTCAACGTGTTTTATGCCACGCAGACCGGTGTGGCACCGATCCGTATCCGGGTGTTCGTGAACGACATCAAGCTGGTGAAGAAATCCTTCATCGACTATCTGGAGCGGAAATTACGTGATCGGTTCGGACTCGAGGGGGCGCCGGTGGTGCTCGCTTTCCGCGAACGGACCCGCCCCGACCGCGAGGGGGGCAAGGCAGCCGCCGCGCCAGACCGCACCTCATCCAATTACCATATCGCCCGAAAGGCGCGAAACCGCCACAGCGGCGGTTAGCCGGCACCCGCACGGTTCACTGGGCGGGCGAAGCGGGCCGTGCAGTCACGCATGGCCTGCGCCCGGCATGATCGTACGCAAGATGCACGGCGTCACGTCGGTGAGGCTGCGTACGCCAACCTGAAAGGCCTCCGCCTCGGGGCCAAACACCACGAGCGGCACGGGGTTGGTTGTGTGCGAATGAACGGACATGTCCTCAATGTTGCCGTGGTCGCTGGTGAGGATGAACAGCAGGTTGGCCTGGCGCGCCATGGCCGCCAGCGGACCGATAAAGGCGTCGAGGGTTTGCAGGCAGGCGACCGCCTCTTCGAGGCTGCTCGAATGCCCGGCCAGATCACTCTGGAAAAATTCGAACAGGGTGAAGTCGTAGGTGATGGCAAGCTGGATCAGGTGTTCAGCGGCCTTGGCCGGGGTGACCACCGGACCGCTGTAGCCCTTGGCGAGCAGGCTTTCGCGCGTGATGTCGTGAAAGACGGCCTGATTGGCGAGCATGTCTTCGCGAAAGCTGAACACCTGCGGACAGGTCAGGCCCATGACCGTGGTGACCGACTTAAAGCGCCGGGCTTCGATCTCCTCGACGCGATCAGCCATGTAGGCATCGGCAAATTTAACGCGCAGCCCCCGGCGCTGGAGTTTCAAAAACAGGTTGTCCTCCCTGATCAGGCTGCGGAGCGTCGGGCCGGGAAAGCCCTCCATGTGACGCCCGACCTGGCGGGCGGCGTTGAGACCGGTGTACAGCGACGCCTGGCCGGTCGCGCTCTGCGGCAGCCCCGGCATGTCGAGACACGCATCAATCAGACACCCACTCGCCTCGACCAACTCGCACAGATTCGGACACACCGCCTTGTTGACGGGATTGTCTGCCGAGGGTCCCCGTATCCCGAGCCCGTCAACAAAAATATAAAGCACTTTCATCCGCCGCCACATCCCCAAAGGATCTGCTATCGCCGACCGCAGCCACGAAGCGTATTCTACCCCTCCCCGGAACGCAAGCGAAAGAATGTTTCTTTAGGCCGGCGACCCGCACCCGGTACGGCACGCGCTTACTTCAGCATGACCTGGCCGCCGGTGACGGGGAGGGCCTGCCCGGTCTCGTAGAGCTGATCAACGAGGTAATAGACGGCCCGCATCACGTCGGGGGTGGTGCAGCCGCGGCCCATCGGGACCTTGGCCTCGTAGAACGCCCGAACGTCGGCGACGGTCTTGGCGCCGGGGACTTTGCCCGTGGCGAGGTATTGGACGAAGAGTCCGGTCTTGGGGTTGGACCACAAGGGGCCGTCGAAGAAATTGCCGGGGCAGATGGCGTTGACCTTGACGTGATCCTCCACCAGTTCCATGGCAAAGCTCTGCGTGAGGCCGATCCCGCCGAACTTGCTGCCGGCGTAGGAGCCGTTTTTGTTCGAACCCTGGAGGCCCGACTTGGAATTGATCTGGATAATGTCGAACCATGCGCCGGGGCAGGCGGCATGTTGCAGCGCCATGACCCGTGAAACGGCCTGGACGGAGAGAAAATAGCCCTTGTAGTTGACATTGGTGACGAAGTCGAGGTCAGCGACGGTTTGGGTCTTGACGCTTGCGGCCTTGAGCACGCCCGCGTTGGAGACGAAGAGGTCGATCCCCCCGAAAGCGGCGACAACGGCGCGCACGGCCGCCGACACTGATTCGGCGTCGGCCACGTTCATCGCGACGCCGATCGCGACTGGCATTCCGATGTCGGCATTCAATTGCGCGGCTGCGGCCTCGACGCCCGCCACGTTGATGTCGGCCAGCGCGACCCACGCCCCCTGAGCGGCAAGATCGCGGGCGATTTCAAAGCCGAAGCCCTGCGCCGCTCCGGTGACCAGCGCAATCTTATCCGCCGCGCGGCCGGCGCGGCCGGAGAAAGTAGCGGCGACTCGGCCCACGCCGGGGATGTCCGCCTCGGCCGTGCCAGCCGTGATGAGCGGACGGAGGGCTTCGACGATCTGGCCCGGGCTGGCGTCGGCCGACACCCCCGAAAAACCGCTGCTGGCGGCGGCAACGACCTGCAGACGGGGCAGCCGCGTTCCTGCGGCCATAAGGCCGCGGACGGCCGGAAACAAATCAACACGCATAAGCTCCTTCCCTGTTCTGTGTTTTTAGGCCGACAAGCATACCCTGATGCGGCCCATTTGAAAAGCGGCAAAAGATTGTTCAGGCACAGAAAATCTGCTACACTGTCGCCAAAACTTGAGCTCTGGTCACCGGCCGTCCGGTGGCCCTTCGGCTCACACGATGCGAGTCTTCTATGGCCCGAACGTTTCGAATCGGCATGATTGGCGGAGGGATCGAATCTGCGACCGGGGAACGGCATCGCCAAGCGATCCGTCTGACCGGCAGGATTGAATGGACCTGCGGCGCGTTTGGCAGCACGCGCCACCGATCCTTTCAGGCTGGCGCCGCGTGGAAGATGCCCGCCGCGCGCGTCTTCGGCACCTATCGCGACCTGTTCCGGCGCGTGCCGCGGATGTCGGCTGACGAACGGCTGGACTTCGTCACCGTCATCGCGCCCAACTACCTGCACTACCCCATCGCCATGGCAGCCTTCGATGTGGGCCTTCCTGTCTTCTGTTGCGCGCCCATGACCACCAACATGGATGAGTCGCTGAATCTGGAACGGAAACGGATTGATCGCGGCTTGGCCTACGGGCTCGCCCTGCCCTACACCGCGTTTCCCCTCGTGATCCAGGCCCGCGCGCTCGTCCAGGCCGGCGCGCTCGGCACGGTGCGTAAAATCGTGACTGTCTTCCCGCAGGGGTGGCTGGCCACGCGGCTGGAGACTGCGGGCAACAAGCAGGCCGGCTGGCGGACCGACCCCCGCCGAGCGGGGCCGAGTTGCTGCATGACCGACCTCGGAATCCCATGCGCCAGTCTGGCCGAGTTCGTCTCTGGCCAGGCCATCACGGAGGTGTGCGCCGACCTCCGCACGTTCGTCGCGGGCCGCCCGCTGGACGACGACGGCTCGGTGCTCCTCCACTTCGACAAGGGCGCACATGGGGCGATCTTGGCCAGCCAAGTCTGCATCGGGCGCGACGACTCCCTGCGCCTCTGGGTCTGGGGCGACAAGGGCGGTCTCGACTGGCGGCTCAGCCGGCCGGATGAGCTTCGCTTCATGCCCCTCAACGGCGTGGCGCGGACCCTCTCGACCGAATCGCCCGATCTGTCCCGCGACGCGCAAGCGGCGCTCCGTTTCCCGTCAGACCCTTCGGATCCTCTGGTTGCGCCGCTGGCCTTACAGTACGATGCGTTTGCCGACCGTGTCGCCAACGCCCCGAACCCCGCAGAGCCCCCCTGCCCGACCAGCGCCGATGGCATCCGCGCCATGTCCTTCCTCGATGCCGTCCTGCGCAACACCGACCCGGAAAACACAGAAAAGTGGACGCGCCTGATCTGACGCATTCACCGCAGCCATCCAAGACATCCGTCTTGCGGGCCAGCCACCGATCTACCGCTTCTCCAGCCCTGCGATCAGCTCCTGCAGCAGACCCAATTCGTATTCCGGAAGCTCGTCCTGCCGCCGGCGGATGATCCCGACCAGCTCGCGCGCACGGGCGACATTCCCCTTGCGCATCTGCAACCGGGCCATGCTCACATGGGTGCGCATGTCGGTCTCATTGAGTGCCAATGATTTGTCGAGCGCCACCTCGGCCTCATCCAGCCGGTCCGTGTCCATAAGGACGCTCGCGAGCGTCTCCCACACGATGTACAGGTTCGGGTTCTTCGTGATCGCCTCCCGCGCAGCTCGCTCGGCATCGTCGTAACGCTTCATCCGGCGCAGGCATTCGGCGTAGTCGTTGAGCGAGGCGAGCGTCGAACCCGCCTCGACACTCCGGCGCAGATAGTCCTCCGCCTCCCCGTATTGGCGCATGCTGAGCCGCAGATGCCCCATCACGTAATTGGCCAGCGCGTGGTTGCGGTTGATCCGCAACACCTGACGGGCGTGGATCTCGGCACGCTCCTTGTCGTTCAGCCAGATGTCCAGTTGCAGGATCATGTCCTTGACGCCCGCCACGTCGGGGCGAAGTGTGGCGGCTCGGAGGAAGGCGTCCCGCGCCTCGCGGTAGAAGTTCTTCCCCTTTTTCATCGCGACCTGGGCGCGGGTCACCTGCACGAAATAGTTGTCCACCGTTCCGCTCGTCTTGATCATGCGCGGCAGGATCACCCGCTCCACGTCATCCAGTTCGTTCTGTTGGATCTGCACCACGCAGAGCATGGCCCAGGCCTGCAGGTTCTGGGGCTGATTGTCGGTGACCTGCTGCAACAGCAGGCGCGCGTCGTTCAGATTGCCCGACGCCAGATGCAGCGCGGCGAATTCCATCCCCATCGACATCCCGCTCGACACGCCGAGCGCGTTCGCCTTGTCCATCCAGTTCCGGGCCTCATCTAACTGCCCCTCCTGAATCGCCATGCGGGCCAGAGACAACATCGCCTGGCGGTTGGTCGGGTCTTTCTTGAGCAGCTCCTCATAGATCTCGACCGATTTCTCGCGGTTGTCGCTCATCGCGTACATCGAAGCCAGCGTCGCCATCAGCGCGTCCCGCTCCGTGTCCTTGAGGAGATCCATCGCCCGCCGGATGCCGGCCAACCCCGCGCCCATCTGCCCCGACATGGCCCAGCTCCATCCCAAACGCGAAAACAGCTCGGGCGACCGCACATAGCCGTAATACCGTGACAGCGACCACAGCGAATACCGCTGCTTCAGGTTGCCGATCATTTCCTTCATCTCTTTTTCCACCATTTCGCGGTCCTCGGGATGCTTGCCGCGGCGGACCATTTCGAAACGGTTGAAGAGGACGCTCACGTTCTCGGGGTCAAACCGTCGCATCCGGGTGTAGACCGCGTAGGCCTCTTCATCGGCGCCCACTTCCTCGAACAGCACCCCCAGATTGTTGCCCAGAAAGCCGACATGGCGGCGCAGATAGGCGGAGTAGCGCTCAATCTGATCGCGGTCCTCCTCTTTGGCGCTCACCCGCGGCAGAAGCCGGTCGGCCTCGTCCCAGAACGCCTCGTATTTCGGCAGCAGCTCGGCCGGCTTGATCTCATCGACCACTTTCTTGCCACCAAAGAAGAGGTATTCCGAAATCGGATTGAGACCTGCACCATACCACAAGTCTGGAACGCCGAAGACCGCGACTTTCGATCCGATGTCGGGATCGGTCATGAACCAATCCTGAATGAACGGCAGGATGCCGAGGTCAATCGTGTTGCGGATGCGCGTCATGTCCGCTGCGGCAAACAGATGCCGCTTCTCGACCTGATTCTTGAGCGCCTGCTGGAACGCCTTGTTGATATCCTTCTGCAGGCCGATCAGGAACAGTTGCTTGCCGCGCGCGCGCGCCTCGACCAGCAAATGCGGGTCAAACGAGCCGTCCGTGATCATCCACTCGCGGTCGCCGAGCCGGTCGAGAATCATGCCGGCGAACCGGTCCGCAAACAGGCCGCGGCGGCCGTGCGCCTCGGCGGCGTTGATCGCGGCAGCGGCCACGACCGCGGCCAGGATCGGCCAGATCAGCAGCTTGCCCAGCCACCGGCCCACTGTGAGCGAGAGCGCTGACGGCGTGCCCCGGCGCGCCGATGGCCGCGCCCGCCACTGCAACCGCCAGATGGCGCACACCATCGCAGCCAGCACGCCAACCATAGCGGCCGATACCACAGGCAGCCCGCCGCGCGTGCGGTACAGGCTCCACGGCGCCATCGGCACATTCAGGAGCGAGCAAATCACCAGCACCGTCATGACCACATAAAAGATGTAGAGGCTCCAGTTGCGCTCGTTGTTGAGCGCCGTCGGCGCCGCCAGCACGGTGGCCAGCCAGGGAACCGTACCCAGCAGCAGCATCAGAATCCAGCCCTCGCCCGGCAGGAGGCTGCGCAACTGCTGGTACTGCTGCTTCCAGATGGAGACCACCACGTGAAACACCCGCTTGTACCCCTCCGCCTGTCCCGACACGCTCTCGATGTAGCCGCTCCCGGCGGCCCAATAGACCAAGGACATGCCAACCGCAGCCCACACCACCATCCAGCCGATCGCGGCGACCGACAACCGGTCGCTCTTCCAGAGCGTCATCACGCCAGCCAGCACAAAGATCGGCGCAAAGGTAATGAAGATCGCCGACTCGGGGATGCACAGGCCATAGAGCAGGGCGGCCACATAGGGGAGGATGCGGATCCCCGTTTTGGCGTACGCCATCAGCACCGATCCGCACAGCAGGAGCAGCAGCAGGACGAAGCCCTCATGACGCAGACGGGTCGCCGCCTGCCACACCGGAACACTGGTCATGGTGGCGACCACCGCCAAGACGCCGGTGGTCCAAGACAGCGACTCGGCGTGATCAACCGCCTGGTCGTCATAAATCACTTCGTAAACAAAGAATGCGGTCAGGCGGTACAGCAACACGGCGGCACCGGTGACGCAGACCGCGCTGAACAGGTTCATCCGTAGCGCCAGGCTGAATAGAGGAAGCGAGGCCCAGGCGCGGGTCAGCCAGGTGAACAGCGGCCGCACCGGCAGTCCGCCCTCTTCCAAGCCGTAGCTCTGCGCCACAAGATAGCCCGACTCGCCGGGAAATACACCCGGTGACAGCGTCACCAGATAAAAGAGAAACACGCCGACGCCGACGGCAAACGAGACACGGGTATCGAACCGACGCCGATCAGGCGTGCAAGACTTAAACGGCAACATGTAGACCTCCCGTAAGCACCACCGCATGCCAGCCACAGGCAGTGGAAATAAAAATAACACATGTACTCATGTACTGAATAGTTAGTTTACCCGATTTACGGCAATCTTGGCAAGCACGCAGGGACAGTTTTTCTGTAACGATTGCCCAATCGAATCCTATTGCTTCACGTGGGACGCGCCTCGCCAGCCATGAATCGTGCAAACCCCCTCGGACGCAAGCCGTCAGATACAGCGTCCGAGGGGGTTTGCACGAGCCTCCCTTAAAAAAGCAAGAGGCGGCACTGATCCGTGCCGCCTCTTGTTTGATTATCGGTTCAGCCGATTACAGCTTCCTGCGCCGTCGCGCGGCCAAAGCCGCCGCACCTAGCGCGAGGAGCGCAAAGGTGTTGGGTTCAGGAACAAGACGCCATCCCGAGTCCCCGGTCTGCTCAGGCCACACCGCGCCACCCGTCGGCATAAAGAGCCCGGTAGCCGGAGCCATGCCATCTTCGGCAAACGCATTGTATCCGGTGTCGTTCCACGCCAAGGACTGAATGCTCCGATACGTGGGCGTAACGCCGTCAAACAATACGACGAAGTAGGCGCCTTGGGTACGGTCGACGTCTGTAGCAATGTTGTCATAAACAATGCCACTGCCGACGCCAAAACCGCTGGCCGTGTCAACCGACGTATAGGCATTACCGGTATACTCTTCATAATTCCACGTGCCATCCGGCACCCAGAACAACTGCGCAGTTGTAAAGGATCCCACAAGAGGACCCGTCGTCTCCGCAGCCCACGTGATGATCACGGCCTGTGAAGCTGAAACCCAGCCCATGCCGATCAAAACCGCCAACAACAATTTGTTTTTCATAATTCTTGGTCCTCCCCTTATTCTGACACCACTGGCGTAAATTCCAGATCAGCAACCGCGCGCCGCTGGTACCAGAACCCTTCACCGGGTTGGATCGCGACCTGTGGTTCTCCATCAGGCTGATTCACGTCAATCCACTTGCCGAGAGACTGCCTGTAGATGTATTGAACGTATGATCCGTTGGCGTTTGTGACGACCAGCAGCTTATCCATATTGCCCGCCCCACCGCCGTCATAACGACTTCCCCAGTTGGCAGCAGACACCTGGTTGAGGTTCGTGGTGGTGAGCGCACCCAAGCCGATCAGCGTGAAGTTCGTTCCGCCATCCAGCATAACGGGGACACTTACGGTCGCAAGCTGACCCTGCATGTAGAGCTCGGTGCCCGTGGCATCACTCGCACGCTTGAGCCAGAAGCCCAACCCGCGAGCCACCTTAAAGGTGGAAGCCGGTTCAGGGCTCTCCACTTCTGGGGTGTCCTCGCCCAGTCTGATCGTGTTGTTCGTCTCCCAGCCGTATCCCGCCTTATGCCAGTAGTAGTAATAGACGGACTGACCGGCTTCATTGGTGGTGAGCACCACGAGCTGATCGGCATCGGCCGGACTGCTCGCCCCCTTCATGCCGTTGGTCGAAACCAAGTCGCTCAGCACGCCTGCTTCACCTGAGCCCAGGCATGCCTCGAAGGGTACGCTGAGCACCTTGAGTCCCGTCGTGGGCACGGGTACCGAAATAAAGCCAACGTCATTGTCGCCGTCGATCGGCGTTACCTGGGCACGAACCGCAATCGCCGTAGCGATCACCGCCGTGAGCATCAAAAGTTTTTTCATGATTAAGTTTCCTTTCCGTTATTAGTTGGCTTTATCGGCCGGTATGACGACCCGGAAGAACTTGGCGCTACCATCGGTCTGGACCGTGGCTTCGAGTTCGCTGCCACCAGCGACGCCGTGCGACTCGACCTGCAGTCTTTGGCCGCCCTCCGGCACCGTCCACGAGTTGGAGGCCAAGTCGGCGGTGCTCTCCACCTGGTAGGGAGCGCCAGCCGAAATGTCCTTGATGCGGATGGTGGCCTCATCGCCCTTCGGATCGAGGGACGCGATCACCGGCGTCGGTGTATCCTTCGCAACCTTCGACACGACGCTTGCCGTCAAGACACTGCCCGACACGTCCATCGCCTCGGGACCCATGGTGTTCTCGACGGTGCTCAGATTGACGCCTTTCGTCACCACACTCTGGTTAACCACGAGACCACCAACGCCTTTTGCGTTCCGCGTGTCGAGGAGCACCAGCGCCCATGACCCATCAGCTCCATATTGGGCGGCCTCGTACATGATCGCCTGGAACCCGCAACGTCCACCGGCCGGATCGGCTGGGCATTCCAGCGCGATGCGGTTGTCTTGCGCATTGACCAGACTCTTGTCGGCCAGAACGCCGTCAAAGGTCTTGTCCTTGTTGATGTAGACCAAGAGATAGGTCTCGCCGGGCAGCACCTGCGACCCATCGGCGTAGAGATCCGGTCCATCGGTGGAGACCGTCATCGTCAGTTGTTTCAGCGAGTCACCAAAGGCCGTTGCGGCCAGTGCGACCCCGAGCAAAATCGATAGTGTCTGTTTCATAGTGTGTTCCCCTTATTCAACGATCTGGGCTTTGAAGAACTTCATACCGGACTCGACCGTGAAGTCGTAGGTCGCCTCTCCGCCGGTGAAGTCAGCAGACTGCGGCGTCACTGCATCAGGCGTCATCGTGTCAAAGTCGCCTCCGACCGTGGTTTTCCCCAACAGCCGCAACTTTCCGTTGATGGGTTCATCCCGATCCGTGCCGTTCACCGTAAGCTTGCAGGTGACCTTCACGAGGGTCGGCGTGACCATATCAATGTCCGAAACACCGAAGGTCGTGCTGCTAACCGGATCCGTTGGCGCGTTGACTGGCCCCATATTGAGCAGATAAGCGCGACCCAGTTGGATTCCCGTCAGGTCGGCGTTGGCGGCGAGCCTGCCATCGTTGAAGTAGTTGGCCAGCCAGTTGGTGACGGAGCCCGCGGTTTCGGACGGGACGCCCGACACCCCGGACGGAATGGCGCCCGGTGTCGCGGCGGGATAATTCGGGTTGCCGTGGCTGACGTAGAGATCGTCCGCATAACCACCGCCCGTGAAGACCAGCGAGGTCAATTCCGTGGCTCCGCCGACGGGCGTCAGGTTGTTCGTCACGAGGGTGTCGTCAATGTACACCACGCATTTCCCGTTCTTCTCCATCCGCACGGTCAACTGGTGCCAGGCGGAAAGCAGATCGGCGTTCGCCCACATATTGGTGGTAGTGCCGGTATCATGGACGACGTGAATCTTGTCCGCCGCGCTCACGAAAACCGCCAGCTTGGCGTCGCCGATGGACGGCGCGCCTTCGTAGGCCGTGAACTGGACGCGCATGTCAACAAACACGGGGTTGGTGGCGAACGAGACATTCGCACTGCCGCCGGTGTACTTCAGCGTGTTCGTATAGCTCGCGTTACCCGGCAGCGTCAGCGCCTTGGTTGTTGCGCCTGGGAACCACGTCGCCCCGAGCGAGCGCCGCTCCACGGTCACGCGTGAATTCGTGGATGCCGTGTCCACGAGCCGGTCCCACGTGGGGGCCGTCTCGAACGTCTCACGGTAGGCGCCGCCCGTTATGGGTGACACATTCCAGTTAACGGGAACCTCGCTGTCCGCCGCAAACGCGTAGCCAGCGAGTCCGACTGCCATGCCCGCCATTAAGAGGGCGGCGGTTTGACCCAACCGTTTCTTGTTGCACATAATGATCCTCCGCTGTTCAATTTCTACAATCCTTGCTCTCACACGAGAGAGGACTTCCATTTCGTGCAGCCACTTTATCACAGATGGTGGGAATTGCGCAATAGAGAAATTGGGAAGACCGAATAAAGTTATTAACAGGCTGCCGGGCGTCGCCCGGCCCGGCAGCCCTTAAAAAAATGGGGCTTCATTTTAGACGCCGGTGCGTGTACACTATTCGGCCTGTTTGCCAACCCTCAACCACCCATCCGAGCGCCCCATGAAAATAATCCAGCGCCTGAGGCTCTTGCAAAACCCTGAACAGGCTGGCAGTGGTGCGGGCGTCCCGCCTGCATTCCCACGGCTTTTTCGTAATTCTGGCAGGCGAGACGCCTGCACCACAAGGGTTTTGCATGAGCCTCTCCTGTTTAGCCTGATCGCCGGGCTTCTCTTCGCGGCCGCGGCGGGCCGCGCCCAGCCCGCCCTGCGCGACCCGGCGGCGGTGATCGCCGAGGCCCAGGCCGTGACGCGCGAGCGGTTTCCCGACGCGGACACGGTGCTGACCTACAATCTCGTTTACGAGCGCTACAACCCCGACGGCACCGCCGAGGCGTGGGACGACGAGTCTGTCACAATCCTGACCGAGAAGGGCCGCCGCGAAGTGGGCACGCGCGCGATCAGTTTCAATGTCTCTTACGGCACGACCTCGGTCGTCCGGGTCGAAATCTATAAACCCGATGGCCGCGTGATCACCGTCGATGTCGCCCGGCAGAGCCGCGTGATGATCGATTCCGGTCAGATGGGATCCAACATCTTCGATCCCAACAACAAGGTCCTCTCCCTCTCGATCCCCGGTCTGGAGATCGGCGACACCTGCCGCATCCTCACCCGCAGCACGACTCACAAGGCCCGCGTGCCCAATGCCTGGTCGGACTATTCGGTCTTCGAATACACGTCGCCCATTGTCGCGCTCGATTACGAGGTCGTGGCCCCACCCGAATTGCCGCTCGTCCACCAGGTGCTTCGGTCGTCCGTCTCCAACACCGTCGCCGCCACGACCGAAAACCTTGCCGACGGACGCATCCGGCATCGCTGGGCCGTCCGCAACGTTCCCCGCATGTTCGATGAGCCCGACATGCCCCCGATGCACACCCAGGTGCAACGCCTCCTCCTCAGCACCCAGCCCGACTGGCCCTCTGTTTCCCGCTGGTACTGGAATCTTTCCAAGCCGCGCCTCGATTCTACCGTCCCAGAAATGGTCGAAACCGTCGACCGCCTCACCGCAGGTGCCGACTCTCGCACGGAGCGAATCCGCCGCCTCTTTACCTTTGTCTCGCAGCAGATCCGCTACATGGGCATCACCGACGAGGCCGTGGCCCCTGGCTATGAGCCGCACGACGTCTCGATGACCTTCACCAACCGCTACGGCGTCTGCCGCGACAAGGCCGCCTTGCTTGTCGCTCTGCTGCGCCTGAACGGCATTGAGGCTTTCCCCGTTCTGATCCAAGCTGGCGCCAAGCTCGATCCCGACGTCCCGCTCCCCTTCTTTAATCATGCCATCGTTGCCGCCGCGCGCGAACCGGCCGACCCCGCTAATCCCTATATCTTGATGGACCCCACCGACGAAAACACGCGGGACATGCTCCCCTCCTACCTCTGCAACCGCAGCTACCTCGTGGCCACGCCCGACGGCGACCCCCTGCGCGTCTCGCCCATCGTCCCCGCAACCAGCAATCTGCTGCACATCGCCTCGGAGGGCGAGGCCGACGCTGCGGGCACCCTCACCCTCCGCTCTGAACTTCGCTTCGACGGCATCAACGATACCCTGTACCGCAACCACCTTGTCCGCCTGCCGCCCAACGAACGCCGCACGTTTTTCGAAGGCATTCTGAAAACCCGCCTCTCCGGCGCGGAGCTCCTCGACTGCGCCATCCTCCCCGAGGATCTCCGTGACACGGCGCAACCTCTGACCGTCCGCCTCACCTGCCGCGTCATCGACTGGCCCGTTCGCGGCGATGGCATCGACCTCGCCAGCCTGCCGTGGCTCGGTGCCTCCCTCGGCTACGTGAATTTCGTCGTCGGCCAGACGGGGCTCCCGACGCGCAGGTACACCCTCGAAACCGGCATCGCCTGCGGCGTCGAAGAGACGATCTCGATCCGCGTTCGCGACGCCCTTGGCGCACCGCTGCGCGTCCCCGAACCGACCCGCCTCGACCGCCCGGGCGTCCGCTTCAGCCTCGTCACAACCGCCGGTGACGGCCGTCTCGGCGGCGCGCTGGATTACCGCATCGAGCAACCCGAATTCACCCCCGCCGAGTACGG
This sequence comes from Lentisphaerota bacterium, assembly GCA_016873675.1. Classification (NCBI taxonomy): domain Bacteria; kingdom Pseudomonadati; phylum Lentisphaerota; species Lentisphaerota bacterium. The sequence continues at coordinate 17,234 of VGWG01000017.1, forward strand.
GGGCCTCCGCGCGTCGCTCCAGGAGATGGAGGTGGCCTCGCGCCGGCGCCCGGCCTTCGCAGCCACCGGCGGCGCCGTCCGGCCCGACGTGCGCGTGCTGGACGTCCTCACCCGTTATGACCTCGCCGACAGCCGCGCGTGGACCCGCACCGAGACGCGCGTCACCCAGGTGCTCACCTATGCGGGCAAGAAGCGATGCTCCGAGCTGATGATCGGCTACACCCCCGCCTGGCAGACCGCCGAGCTGGTGAGCGCGACCGTCTCCAACGCCAACGGCGCGGTGTTCAGCGTGCACGGCAAGGAGATCAACCACATGGACGCCCCGTGGGTCGGCGGGGCCCCCCGCTATCCCGCCGCAAAGACCCTCGTCGTCAATCTGCCGGGGGTCGAAACCGGCAGCGTCATCACCGCCGTGACCCGCATCACGCAGCGCGACGCCCCCCGCTTCTCGGTCCAGGCCGTGTTCGGCGGCTTCGACCCCGTCACCCGCGAGACGATCGAGATCGCCACGCCCGCCAGCCTCGCCCTCGACACCCGCGCCTTCCACGCCGAATCGCTCGTTGCAACGACCGCCGAGGAAGCCGACCGCACGGTGCGGCGCTGGGTCGCAGGTCCTCAGGCCGCCACCGTCCGCGAACCAGCCCTGCCGCCCGGCTGGACGTTCAAGCCAACCCTACTCGCCGCAGCTGGCGACCCCGACGCGGGACTCGCGGAAACCCGCGCCGCCTTCGCCCGCGCCATGCGTGGCCAGACCGCCGCCGCCGCCCGGGCCCGCGCCCTCGCCCGCGAGGCGGGCTCGTCCGACGCCGCCCTGCTCGCCATCCGCGACTTCGTGCTGCGGACCATCCGGCCCGGCGGCCCCGCGTTCACGACCCTGCCAGCCGGGCGCGCCGTGACCCCCGCCGACCAGACGCTGGCTGAAGGCTATGGACACAGCGCCGACCGCTGCATCCTCCTCGCAACCATGCTCCGCGCCGCCGGGTTTGACGCCGAGCCCGTCCTGGTGAATCCGCAGCGCCAGCGTCCCCTCTCCCTCTACGCCGCCGCGCGCCCGTTTGAAGGCCTCGCCGGCTTCAGCGAAGCGCTGGTCCGGGTCAACCGCCGGCCGGACCTGCTCACCCGCCTGTTCGGCGGCCGTACCGATGCCGCGCCGCTCTACCTGGGCGATGGCGACCACTACAGCGTCCCGGGGACAACCGCCTTTGATGATCATCCGTTGCTGATGCTGGACGGCCGCGAGACGCGCGTCGAGATCGCCCCCGCATTCCGCAACCGCTCGCGCACCGACTGGCATCTGGCGCTGGACGCCAACGGCACCGCCGTGATCACCGTCACCAACTGGTATTTCGGCCCCGACTGCGGCCTCTTCCGCCGGCAATACGCCGAGATGCCGCCCGAAGAGCGGCGGCGCCACCACCTCGAACTCGTGGGCGGGATTTCCCGTTCGGCCGAGGCGGCCGGCGACCTCATGACCGACCTCGACGCCTATCCCGGCTTCCGCGCCTTCACCGTGCGGGCCGCGCGTTACGCCGTGCGCGACGGCACCGCCCTGACCCTCCTCCTCCCCGACGTCCCGTCGGCGGCGGTCCCCCTGCGCGCCGACCGCCGGTTCAGTCCGATGCTCCTCGGTGCCGATGGGGAACACCTCTGGACCTGCACCGTCGCCCTACCGGCCGGCCTCATGGCCCGCGTCCCCGTGACGCCCCCCGCCGTCTCGCTGACGCTCCCCGGCGACGCCGGATCGGTTGTCGGCGCCAGCCGCCTTGAGACGGCCGCCGACGGCGCCCTCACCCTTCGCTACGACCGCCGCATCCGGACCACGCCCGCGCTCCTGCCACCCGAGCTCTATCCCGCCCTGCTCGAAGTCAACCGGACGCTCCTCAACCCCGCCCTGCGCACGGTGGTGATCGAGCTGGAGTGACGTCAGGCTACGGAGCCAGCTTGACCAGCTCGAGCACGTTCACCGCATTGTACGCCATGCCGGTCACACGGGTGGTGTCTTCGCCGGTGACCGGGTTCATGTTCTCCGGGATCGCCTTGCCCGGGGCGCAGCAGATGGCCTTCACCAGCAAGCGCACGGCGGCCTTGCGCCGGCCGCAGGCCGCCAGCGACCGGGCGATGTAGACCATCTCGCGCGGCCAATGACCGCCGCTCCAGTAGCCGTGCGGACGGAAACCCGCCTCGTTCTTCGCCAGCGTCGGCGTGTACAGCAGCGCGAACTCCTCCGGATTGTCCAGATGCTCGAAGAGTCTTCCGGCGCGCACCGGATTGTCGAGGAAGTACGGCAGGTAGAAGGCGTCCTGATTCTTGACGCGGATCAGCGCCTGGGCCGTCGTGTCCCAGTCGTAGTAGAACCCATCCGCCTCATGCCAGTGGCGTTTCTCCACCAACTCGCAGGTCTGCGCGAAGCGCTCGCTCGCATAGCGGGCGGTGGCCTCGTCACGCACCAGCCTGGCCAGCCGCTCCAGCGCCCGCAGCGCGCTCAGGAAGAAACTCGCCTCGTAGAAATTCGTCTGCGGCCGCTGGTTCTTCCGGTAGAAATCCGCCACCGCCTCGGGCTCCTGCGTGGTCACGGCGTGGATCCACGCTTTCAGGTTGGCCTGGCTGAAGAAGCAGCCGACCTTGTCGTCCGCCCCTCCCTCCCACAGATTGCGCCACTCGACAACGCCGTCGTGGTCGAGATCCCGGTGGTCATAGACGCTGCGCATGTAGCGGCGGACCTTCTCCCAGACCGTGCCTCCCTCCCCGGCCGGCGCGTGCAGGATGGACCGGTCGCCGGTCTGCTCCACGTATTCCGCCAGCGCCGTGACGAACGCCGGCACGCCATGCGAGAAGAAACCGGAATCGCCCGGATTTCCCAAACACCGGACACCCGTGGCGTGCAGGTACCAGCACAAGGCGCCGTCCGCGCCCACGGCCGTGCGGACATACTCGACCAGGCACTTGCGCGCCAGGGCGTGCCGATTGGTATGCGCCAGCGCAAAGAGGGCCTCGCCCCCGTCATTGCTCCAGACGCCGAACCAGATGGTCTTGTCCGGCGCCAGGTAGGCCGTGAGGTCGTTGAACGGCAGGTCATACACGTTCACCAGCGTCACGCACCACTGCCAGTATTGCCGCCGTACGATCTCGTCCGCGGCGTACGCAACGACCGTGCCGTCGGGCTTCTTCCAGGTGTAGCCGCCCGGGAAACGCGCCACGGGGCACGAGGCCAGGTAGTCCTCCCAAGACGCCCGGCTCTCGCTCCGCGCGCGCGCGGGATCGGCGAACAGCGCATCGGCCTCGGCCAGCGCCAGCGCCCGGTCCGCATGGAATGCCACCGCCAGCCGCAGGGTCCCATCCGCCGTCGCGGCCAGGTCAAAGCCCCCGCCCTCGCGCGGCAGCGCCGACCCTGCGTAGCGGAAGACCAGCGTGTAGGCGCCGTCGTTCCAGACGATCCGGCCGGACGACTGCTCCACGCTGAGGCGGATCCCGGGCGCGGCGTAGCGCCCGGTCTCGGCCCGCGACAGGATCGCGATCCTGGCGCCTGCCGTCAGGGTTCCTTCCATGACCGCGCCATAACGCGCGTACGGCAAGAAGAGCGAGAACGCGCCTGCCGCTCCTGCCATCTCGACCCCGTCCGGCCGGTAGGCGCAGGTTTGCGGCTGGCCCAAGCCCTCCAGTTTCAGGCCGAAGAACGTCCGGATCGCGGCCGGCGGCTCCTTGTTCGCCTCCGGCGCGCCGGACTTCTTCTTGTCATCGGCAAGCTCAATATCGCTGAACGCTCCCGCATCCAGCAGCGCGACCTTCCACTGGTCACATTCGCTGGGAGCGATCGGGGCGGTCCGGAAGACAAAGCACCCCGCCGCATCCACCTCTTCAGCCACCCAGCGGAGATTACCCAGCCAGTGGCGGGGGCCGATGAAATGACCGCGCGGATCAATGAGTTGGTCGTAGATCGCCGTCTGAGTATCGTGGATCATGGGTCATGCTCCTGTTTCCAGGAGAACTTCGGCCTTCCGAAATTCCCGTGGGGATGAACCGGTCTGTTGGGTGAAGATGCGCGAGAAATAGCCGGCGTCCGCATAGCCGCAGCGCACGGCGACCTCCTTGACGCTCCAAGGCGTGGTGCGCAAGAGGTGGCGGGCCAGGTGACAGCGCTCGTGGTTGATATGCGCGGTCAGCCGCACGCCGCAGTCGCGGCGAAAGCGGGTGGAGAGATAGTCCGGCGTGCAGCGCAACTGGCCCGCCAGGCGCCGCACGGATAGGCGTGTGTCCGTCAATTGTTCCTGGACCAGACGACGGCAGCGAGCCACCAGGGCCGATTCCGTACTCCGGGTGTGCCGCACGGTTTGTTCGACGAGGGTCTGCAGCAACCCCAGATGGGTCAGCAGCAGTCCCTGCACCACCGGATGCCGCACCGGATGACCCGCAGCCACAAAATCGGCCGCCTCGTTCAGATAGCCATAGAGCCGGCTGCCGTGGCCATGCGTGGTGTTACAGGATCCTCCGACCCTGACCGGCGCGATGCATCCCTGCGCCTTCCCGCGGGGCAGTCCCGCGTGGTAACTGAAATGACCGGCCCCATGCATGAAGACCAGGTTGCAAAACGGGGACGCGGTGGAGTCGGCCGACTCGTGGTGCGCCACACCCCGGGGCATCAGCAGGAGACCGGGCGCTGCGCATGAAATCACACCAGTCGTCAGTCGCATCCGCGACGCGCCGCTGACCTGCAGAAACAGCTCGGGACGGGAATGGTAATGGCTCCCCCGGACCGAGTCGCAGAACAACGGCGCGGCGAGCGGAATGTGCACGCCGCTCAGGTCGCCGGAGGCGATCCGGCGACTGAGCGCGCCCAGCGTCCGCCGCGTCAATTCCCGGACATCCGCCGCTGACTCGGCTTGCGGGAGAGTACAGGTTTTGTCCATCTATTTCCGGTTCCATCCCTGTTTTTACGTTTGAACCGGGCCGCATTATACATAATGATCTCCCCCGTGCAAGGGATATGATTGCAGGTTTTGTCTGTTTCGGGTCCGGCAGCAAACGAAAAGGAGAATCCAGTATGCGCAAGGAGGCGAATCGGAAGTTGCGTTGCGGCGTGATTGGTCTCGGCATGGGGCGCGGGCATGTGCAGGGTTACCAGAGCCATCCCGCGTGCGAGGTGGTGGCGGTGGCGGACATGGACGAGAAGCGGCTGGCCGGCGCGCAGACCGAATTCAAGGTGCCGCAGACCTATACTGACGCGATGGAGATGCTGAAGCGCGCCGATCTGGACGTGGTCAGCGTGGCCACGCCGAACAAATTCCATGCCCCGCTCACCATCGCGGCGCTAAAAGCCGGTTGCCACGTGCTGTGCGAAAAGCCCATGGCCATGACGCTGCCCGAGGCGCTGGCCATGCAGCGAACGGCTGTGGCGTGCCGCAAGACGCTGGCCATCAATTTCTCCTACCGCTTCAGCGCCATGAGCTTTGCGCTCAAGCAACAGGTGGATTCCGGCCTCATCGGCAACATCTACTTCGGCCGCACGGTATGGCATCGTCGGCGCGGCATGCCGGGGTTTGGCGGCTGGTTCGGCAACAAGGAGCTGGCCGGAGGCGGTCCGTTGATTGACCTGGGGGTGCACCGGATCGATCTGGCCCTCTGGTTGATGGGGCATCCCCGTCCGGTTTCGGTCAGCGGCAGCACGTACAATGTCATCGCCGCGCGCAAGGCCCACGAAGAGAAGAAGCATTACTCGGTGGAGGACCTCGCCGCCGGCATCGTGAAGTTCGACAACGGCGCCACGCTGATCGTCGAAGCCTCGTGGGCGCTCAACAATAACGAGAATGAGCAGATGATAACCTCGCTCTACGGCGACAAGGGCGGTCTCGTGCAGAAAAACCGAAACGGCACGTACGACTTCACGGCCGAAATCTACACCGAGGAAGGCGGCAACCTCTACACCAAGGCGCTGGATCAGGCCGTGACGCAACCCCCCACCGCCTACCACGACTTCATCGACAGCATCCTGCAGAAACGCGAACCGCTGGCCACGGCCGAGCACGGTGTCCGGGTGCAGATGATCCTCGACGGCCTCTACCGCAGCGCGGCCGAGGGGCGCGAAATCCGTTTCAAGAAGTAACCGACATCCCATCAGGAGAAACCACCATGTCCACGGCCAGCAAGATCCGCGTAACCTTGTGGAACGAATTCCGCCACGAGCGGAAACACGAGCACATCCAAAAGATCTACCCCGACGGCATGCACAAGACCCTTGCCGATGCGCTGCAGCAGCAGGGGTTCACCACCCGGCTGGCCGCGCTGGACGACGCCGAGCACGGGCTGACCGAGGATGTGCTGGCCAACACCGATGTCCTGACCTGGTGGGGACATTGCGCCCACGGGGAGGTGCGCGACGAGATCGTGGAGCGGGTGCACCGGCACGTGGTGGAGCGGGGCATGGGACTGATCGTGCTGCATTCCGGCCATCACTCCAAAATCTTCCGCAAGCTGATGGGGACCACGGGCAACCTGCGCTGGCGCGAGGCGGGCGAGAAGGAACGCCTGTGGGTGATCACCCCCGGACACCCAATTGCCGAAGGGATCGGCGACTTCATCGAGCTGGAACACACGGAAATGTATGGTGAGTTCTTCGACATCCCCATGCCGGACGAATTGGTCTTCATCAGTTGGTTTGCGGGCGGCGAAGTCTTTCGCAGCGGATGCTGCTGGCGACGCGGCAAGGGAAAGGTCTTCTACTTCCGGCCGGGGCACGAGACCTACCCGATCTACCACAACCAGCAGGTGCAGCAGGTGATCGGCAACGCGGCACGTTGGGCCCGCTACGCGGGCAATGCGACGCCGAACATCTGCATCCACGCGAAAGACCCGCTGGAAAAGCTCAACACCGGCGCGTGAGGTCGGCCAACCTCAGCCCTACGCAGGCTGAAGACTACTTTCGGACATGCGATAGATCTCCTCGAAATCCAGCTTCGTAAATTCCGGGTCCGACATCGGCTTCATCAGCGCCTGCCACTTGACCTGCACCTCGTTTGTGTCGAGCCACGCGCTGGAGGCGGGATAGCGCGCGTTGTCGTATTCGAGGAAGATCACCAGCAAATTGTCGTTCAGGAAGCAGCTCAACTCGGTGAAGCCCGCCTTCCGGTAGACCGCTTCTAACTCCGGCCAGACCTGCCGGTGGTATTCCTTGTAGGCGTCCAGACACTCGGACTTGATCCGGGCCATGTGGATGGTGCGTTTGGTCATGTGCTGTCATCTCCGTTTCTTCAAATGCTGCGGGCCTCTCCCCGCCAGGCAGAGACCCGCGCGTTCACGGGCTAGAACAGTACCGGATGCATGAACGTAAGACAACAAAATTTCGTGCCGATCTTGACCTTCCCGGTCAGGCGGTGTATCGTCATCGAGTTTTCAAGAACACCTAACTGGAAGAGACTCGATCATGAAAGATTCGCGGGCGTCATGGATGAAGCAGGGGAAGTTCGGCGTGATGGTCCACTGGTGCGTGCCGAAGACGCCGCCGCAATACGGCAAACGCATCGAGGATATCAACCAGGCTGCGGACCGGTTCGATGTGGACCGCTTTATCAAGGATTTCCGCCGGACTAAGGCAGATTGGCTCATCTTCACGATTGGACAAGACAAGGGGTTTGCCAGCCCGAACAGCGTCATGGATCGTCTGGCAGGTCCGGGACATTGCACGCGGCGCGACCTGATTTTGGAGGTTGCTAAGGAGGTAAAAAAACTCGGCCGCAGGTTTGTGGCCTACTTGCCGACGATGTCCAACCGGAAGCGTTTTCCTTTTGGTCCAGTCCGCATGTCGGAACAGGCCTACCTGCGACTGTACACGGATCTGATCGAAGAATATGCGCGGCGTTTTGGAAAGAATCTGGATGGCTGGTGGTTTGACGGCGGCTCCGTGGATCCGGATCTGCGCGACGTACTTGTCAACCGCCTGCGTGCCGCAAGAGCTGGCAACCCGGATGCGGTCGTAACGTTCAATGACGGGTCCATCTGTCTCGGCCTGTCCCAGCCGGCAGTTCTTGGCCAGGACTACCTTGCTGGCGAATCCGAATTTTTGTTGAAGGGCAAGATCCGTTACGGGCGCGGGACAGATGTCCTGACGCCGATGCCAGGCGGAGTGTCTTCGCGTAAGCCTGTCATGGGTCGTGGTGTCACGGATTGCCTGGGATATGTTCGCACCCTGCCGTTGCCGCAACCGCCAGCGACGTGCCTCTGGCACGCATTGCTGCCGATTGATTGCATGTGGGAAACGGGCATTTCGTTTAACCCCGACTGGCAGAATCCGGCCTTTCCGTGGGTTGCCCCCAAGCCGCACAAGATGGAGAAGCCGCTTTACACCCTGGACGACCTCGAGACCGTGGTGCGGGACTTCAAGTCCGTCGGCGGCGGCGTCACGTTCAACATCGGCATCTTTCAGGAGGGCGGTCTCGGCCCGGACACGGTGGATCAACTGGCCAAACTGGCGCGGCGTATCTAGAAACCAGTTGTCCTGAGTGCAAGGGTGGTGGTGCCCGTGCGCAAACCCTTCGCCTCCGCCTGCAGTTTGAGTTTTCTGGTTTTTCTGCCAGCCTGCACGATGATCTGGGCCAGACCGTTGAACACGCTGCGCTTCCATGGATCCCCATCCGAGCCCTTGTCCGGCTCGTGGCAGGAAGGGTCGCCATTGCCCACGCCGATGATTTTGCCGGGACCGGAAAGTGTAAAGCGCACCTCGTTGTCGGCCACGGGCACAAGTCTTCCTTGTCTGTCGAGAACGGCAACCGTGATGATTGACACGTCCATTCCGTCCGCCGCAATGACGGCCCGGTCAGGCGTCAGTTGAATGGCTGCTGGCGCGCCGGTGGTCTCCACGCGTTTCTCCGCGATCAGCTTGCGCCGTTTGTACCCCTTGGCCTGCAAGGCACCGGGGGCATACGGAACCATCCAGGAGAGATAGCCAAGCTGCGGCATGGCCTTCCGGCCCAGACTCCGGTCGTTCAAGAACAGCTCGACCTCGTCACAGTTGCTATAGCACCAGACGTCAATCTCCTGCCCCTCCCTGCCCGGCCAGTTCCAGTGCGGCAGGAAATGGAGCACGGTCCTGGACGTCCACCAGGATTGAAAGTAGTAGAAACTGTCCTTGGGAAAACCGCAGGTGTCGAGAATCCCGAAATTTGAACTGACGCACGGCCACTTGTCATGTGGCGCCGGTTCACCCCGGTAGTCGAATCCGGTCCAGGCAAAGGTGCCAGCCAGGAATGGACGATTCTCGAAGAAAGGGACCCATTCACGGGACGACTTACCCCATTGCGAGGGGAATTCCAGGTCGTAAGCCGTCACATATCCTTTGGCCGCATCCTTCTCGTAGATCCCTCGTGTGGTCAGTACACTGCCTTCCTCGCTGCCCACGATCGGCAGCGTTGGATTGTCGGCGTGCAGCTTGTCCATGTCGCCCAGGAAAATGTAGTTTACGCCCATCACGTCCACCACGCCGAAGTACCCCTTCTCCCCCCACGCTCCGGCAGTGACCGGACGAGTCGGGTCCAGGCGCTTGACCAGCCGTTTCATGGGTGCGGCCACGCGGTTCCCCATCTCCGTCCACTGAATCGGCTCCTCGTTGAGGATGGACCAAAGAATGACACTGGGGTGGTTTCGGTCGCGGCGGACCAGACACTCCAACTGGCCAAGGATCTCGCGGCTGCTCCCCATCATGCGATGCTCATCCATGATCAGCATCCCCAACCGGTCGCAGGCGTCCAGGAGTTCCGGGGTTGGTGGATTGTGCGACGTGCGAATGGCGTTGCACCCCATCTCCTTGAGTCGTTCGACGCGGAAGGACTGGATCCGATCCGGCAGGGCCACCCCTACCCCGGCGTGGTCTTGGTGGTTGCAGGTGCCGCGGATCTTCACGGGCTTGTTGTTGAGGAAGAACCCTTTGTCCGGATCGAAGCGAATGGAACGGATGCCGAACGGCGTATCCAGACGGTCCACCTCGCGCCCGTTCTGCAGAATGGTCGTCCGCCAGGTGTAGAGATTGGGCGATTCCAACGACCAGAGCGCGGGGTTCTTGAGCGTTATTTTAAGCGTCACGTTCCGCTGTCCCCATGGCGGCAGCGCAATCCCCCGCTTCAGGCATTTCTGAACCACGTTGCCTTCCGCATCGATTACTTCGCCCCGGATCTCTACGGTGGCGGCCTGTTCGCCCTCATTGACCACCGCGACATCCGTGCGGATGGCGGCCTGGGCGCGACCCGGGCGCGTCTGGACGAAGGCCCCCCAATGCCCAACGTGCACGGGCGCTGTTTTGGTCAGCCACACATGGCGGTAGATGCCGGCACCTTCATAAAACCACCCCTCGAAGTGTGTGGCGTCCACCCGCACGACTAGAACATTCTTCTCGCCGAACAAAGTGTAATCCGTGCAATCGTACTGGAAACTGCTGTAGCCACTCTCGTTCCTTCCCAGATAATGACCGTTCAGCCAGGCGGAACAATCCCGGAATACACCGTCGAACTCCAAGGTGATACGGCGGCTGGCGTCGGATGCCGGAATTTCAATAGTTTTCCGGTATCAGCCGATCGTGGTCGCGGGGGAACCGCGGCCTACCGGCTTGAAGCCGTGATGAAAAATGGCCGACTCGTCGAACGGCAGTTCCACGGCCCAGTCGTGCGGCAGATCGAGCAAACGCCACGCGGTGTCGTCGAACTTTGGGCTGAGCACGCCGTTGGAGTTGCCGGTCTTGCTGAAAATCTGGTGATCACTGCCGAAGGCGAAGTCCAATGTCGGGTCGGCCGCGTGCCCGAAAGCAAAGCGCCAGCCTTCATCCAGCGACAGCCGTTGCCTGTAATCTTGTGACATCGTCTCTCCTGCTTTCATGTCTTCATTCCGAACATCCGTTCCTTTAGATCCAGATAGTAAAGGTAATCGTTCTCATTCACATCCGGCGGACAGCGGTGATCGCAGAACGGGATGTAGCCGCCGCGCGCCACCAGCGGCGCGACGGATTCCAGATACGCCTTGATCGCCTCGCGCCCCTTGATCAGCGCCATCTTGTCGATGCCTCCCATGATGCGCAGATCCTTGCCGTACTCGTCCAACAAGATCTTCGGGTGCACGCAACTGTTGACTTCGTAGGGGAACAGGCAGTTGATGCCGGCTTCCAGAAACCCGGGCAGAAGCGGCCGCACATCGCCGTCACAGTCGGTGTACCAAATGTCGATGCCGACGGCCTTGAGTTTCTTGCCGATCCGCTTGTAGCGCGGGACTACGATCTGGGTGAAGAAGTCGAGCGAGACGATCGGCCCGTTCTTGAAGCAGATGTCTTCCCAGCCGGTCGCGAAATCAAATTCCACGTGCGGCAGAAGCTGGTCCAGCATGTCTTCCACTAGGACGCAGGACGTCTCGACCATGTCGGGATAGTCGTAGCAGGCGTACGCGAGCCCTTCGAAGGTGAGCATGTTCCGGATGGTTCCGATCATGGATCCGCACGGGATGCCCTGCGGCCTGTCCCGTTCGGCGGGATGCCGTTGTTTCTCGACTTCGACGTTCAACGTGCGGGCCGGATCGTCGCGACGGAGGCGCTCTTCCTTGCACCTTTTCCAGTCGTCCGGCGTGACGATGCTGGCCTTGATGTAGTGAGGGATGGTGCCATGCCCATCCTTCGGGACCTCGGCCAGCAGGCCGTCGCCGTTCATGAGCGTCCGGGTGGTCTCGGTTTCCGAGACCACCGTTTGCGGGAAAGATGGATTCATCCACGTGTTTGGCCAAACCGAATCAAGCGAGTCGAAGGCAAACATCTCATTGGCTTGTCACTCGTGCTTGATCCCGTTCTTCTTGAAGATGGACCAAGCTTCGTAGTTCTCTTCCCAGTAGCCGAACTCCATGTTAAAGGATCGGTCCACCGACTGATAATGCATCTGCCGGTTGAACCGTTCCCTCCCGGTCATGGTTCCCTTCCAGGGTTTGCGATACGGTGTGATGGCCATAATGATGCTTCCTTGCTTTCGAGACCTATTTTCCGCTTTTGACCGCACTCTGGACAGCCTGCTTGTCCAGACGTTCCGCCAGTTCCGCAAGTTGATCCACCGTCTTCGGGCCCACCACGCCTTCCTGGAAGATCCCGACATTGAACGTCACGCCACCGCCCACGGCTTTGAATTCCCGCACGAGTTTTTCGAGATCATTCACCGTGTAAAGCGGGTCCTCCATCTGGTGCGGTTTCGGCGGGACACAGGGAAACGGCGCATTCATCCAATCCGGGTAGTTACCGCCATGCCCCCACATGCAGTCAATGGGAACCAGGGCATGCCACAGGCAGGCGCGCGGGGGTTGCAGCTTGTGCGTCGCCGGTGTCAGCAGCCTCTTCTTGCGCCCGTACCGAACCCTGCCATTGATCAGGAACTCGACTTCTCCGGACAGGTAGTCCTGCCCGCGAACCACAGGGGCGCTGAGGCCGCAACAGAATGAACCGTCGTTGAACGCGACGGCCGCATCCGGATTGCCCGCCCGCGCGGCGTTCATGTAGAGCTTGGTGTTGATCTTGGAGCTGTGGAAGACCGGCCAGGTATAGGCGCCGTCAAACCACCACCCGTCCAGCCGTTTCCCGAGCCGCCGGGAGTACTCCGCGAAGAACGCCGTATAGCGGCGCTGGAAATCCTCCTGACCGGTGCCGTCCGTCGTCGTCCAGGCGAACGCCTGGCGTACGGCTTCCGATTGCCCCTTCACTTCGCAGGGGAGATAGGCAATAAATCGCGCGCCTGTTTTTTTGACACCGTCGGCCATTTCGAGCACCAGATCGCGACGCGAACAACGCCCGGGACCGGCCAGATGGTCGAGCACGCTGTTGGGACTGGAGTAGTAGCCGCTGTTCTGGCCGATCGTAAAGATCAGCCAGTCCGCCCCGCTGCGCCGGAATTCCGCCAGAAAACGATCCACGTCGAAACGGTCAACGGCCTGGTTGATATCCTTCAGGTGCCGCCCGTACTGGGGCGGGGGCCCCGGCGGAATCCAATGCACCATCACGCCGAACTTTCCGTGCCCCATCCATGCTGCCCGCGAGTTCTTCATTGTGCCCCTTTCTGACAATCATGCTAGCTTTGGTCTATTCTGAACAACAAGCCATCGGCTGCGGCAGCTGGCCGGCCGCAAACGTGCAGCGCGGCCTTGGCCGCGTCCCACGTCCAAGTGCCAGGCGAAGCGTCACCGTCAGCGCGCGTCAGCGCCTCCGTGCCCAACAACACCCGCTTGAACGGTACGGCCACACCACGCACCTGCAGATCCCACGTTCGCTGTGCTGGCACGCCACGATACGTGCCGGTCGTCGGGCCGTAGATGAAGAACTGGTCGTGGATCTCGTTGTTGCGATGCTCCGAGGTCTCGGGCGACGGCGCCAGATAGGTGTCGCAGTAGCGGCCGGTCTCCGGATTGTAGAACCAGTGCCCGTTGCGGTCGTTCAGGTTCTCCTCGCCGAACGCGCTGGCGGAGTCGAAGAGTGTGTACCCATCCTTGAACATGCCGTACACCGGCCCGCCCGAGGGACAGATCCGCCGGCTGCCGTCGGCCGTCCAGACCGTGAAGCGGAAGTCGAACTTGGCGATTCGGATGCGCAGGGCTGCGGTGGTGACGACGACTTCCCCGTCATTCTCGGTGCGGGTGAACGGCACAGGCGCCCAGTTCGTGTGCTTCCCCACGGCAAAGGGGATCTCATAGGCGGGCGGGAAGGGGTCGTTCCCCTGCAGGCGCGACAGGCGGATGCGGAAGGCGCGCGCCGTGAACAAATCCAGACGCAGGCGCGCCACCACCGGCACGTGGGTGCAATACGAATTCAAATCCAAGGCTGTGTTCATCCCACGTTCATGGTTGTTTTTCGACTCAGGACCCAAGACTCAGGGTAGTGGGTCCGAAGTCCTGCAGCCTGCGTCCACTCTCTTAAGCCCGTTTCATCAGCCGCCGCAACCGCGCCTGGCATTCGCACATGGAGCGGCCCGAGTGATAGGAGACCTTCCAGTCGTTGCCGATGTTCGCGTCGAGCGGTTTGCCCTGGCGGTCGAGCAGCGTGCGCCACTCACCCACCCCGACAATGATCATGTGCGTGCTGATGAAGTCCCACAGGCACTCGAAGGCATCGAGGCAGCGCGGATCATGGAAGGCCTCATAGGCATCGAGGAAGCCGACGAGCGCTTCCGCGTGCTGCCAGAACTCCTTCTCCAGCACCAGGGCACCGCCTTTGCGCAGGCCGTCGCGGTAGATGCCGCCGAACGTCCAGTCCACGCCGTACTTCAAGGCATTGTCCACCAGCTTGCGGAGCAGCGGCTCATACGGCTTCGGGTCGGCATCGGCGATCGCGAGCGCGCGGTGCATCAACCAGACGAGTTCCAGATTGTGACCGTAAGACGTTGTCTCGGTCGGCTGCGCCGGCCGCTCCCCGAACCGCTCGGCGTTCCACGTGCGCTTGACGGCGATGGCCGGGATCGGGTTCCAGGCCAGGTCGAACTGGTTCAACCCGCAGCCGCGCCGGGTATCGATCATGTGCGCGCAGATCAGGTCTACGACCTCCATCAGCTTGCGCCGGTGGAGGGGGGCGCGGGACGCCTCGTAGAGCGTGGTAAAGGACTCCATCAGGTGCATATGCGTATCCAGCCCCTTGCGGTCGCCGCCCGAGAAACCAGGCTCCTCGGGCAACCAATCGCGGCAGAGGTTCTCGTAGTAGCCGCCGTACCGCGTGTCGGCGGCGAACTTCTGCAGGAGGTCGAACGTGCGGGAGGCAGTCTCCACGCCGCGCTTGTCGCCGGTCCCCAGCGTGTATTCGGCCATGGCGTAGATCGCGAAGCTTTCGCCGTAGACGATCTTGCCTGTGTCGCTGCGGTTGCCGTTGGGCTTCGTCTTCCAGTACCAGCCGCCATGCTTCGGGTCCCAGAAATGCGTGAGCAGAAATTCCGCGCCGCCGCGCGCCAGCGCCGCGCTCCCCTTGACCTTGGGCTGCTGCCGGCACAGGTTCGAGAACCACCAGACCAGCCGCGCCTGGGTGTTGACGTACTTCTCCTTGAGCGGCGTGGCGTTGCCCTGCTCATCGAAGCGGACCCGATACCCGCCGTGCTTCGCGTCGCGGGCGCGGGCATGCCAGAACGGAATGAGGCCGGTGGTCAGGTGCTTCGTGATCTCGGCTTCGAGGCGTTGCAGACGCTGGGTTGTCTTCTTGGATGTTTTGTTCATCGTGTTCTCCTTTTATTCCTTACAAAGCCGGGTGCGGTCGTTAGCTGTCGGGAACTGCCGATTGCAACCGGTAGCTTGCGACACTTTTTCGCTACCGCGCCCTACCCCAACTCCACCACCGTGTAGATGCCCAGGTTCTCGACGGTCAGGATATTTCCTTTCAGGTGCGCTTGTGCGCCTGATGCCGGGAATGCGTGCACCCTCGCGTGCTTCGGTGTCCAGCCCAGCGTGAACGACGCGCGTGGAATCGGCGCGATCTGGCGTGTGCCGGAATTCAGGCGGTAGTTCACCAGGTGCAGCGCGTACCCCTTCCGCTGCTTGTGCAGTGAAAGGCCCAGATCACGCACGTTCCGGGTCTCGACCCATGAGGGTGTCTTCCGCAACAGGTGGGCAAGGTCTCGCGACGTGTCGAACGTGAATCGCGTGTCGGCCAGGCGCGGGTCAACCTTGCCGGCGGCCACGAGGCGGCCGCCCTTCTTCTGCCACGCCCGCAGCAACCGGATCTCGCGCTCCGGCAGGCTGTACACATCCGGCAGCACGAGTTGCTTGTAGGCGGCCAGACGTTTGGCCGTCAGCGGCTCGTCGGGGCTGACGTACAGGACGTTGTAGAGCATGCGCGCGTCGCAGAGCGACTGGCACAGCTCGTGAAAGAGCGGAAAGCCGACGTCCAGATGCCGGCGGTTGAGCCCCTGCGTCAATTCGCAATCCAGCGCGCTGCGCTGATCGTAGAGCACGGCGGTTTCGGCGACAAGCCGGTTCGTGAACAGCCCTTCGTGCTCCTTCAGCCAGGCCCCCAGCCGGCGTTCGGCTTCCGCCGGCGGGTAGAACGAATCCTGCCTCTGGTTCTGCAGCCACGCGCCGTACGGGATCGCGATGTTGAAGCCATGGGCCAGCGGTTCGAGCATGAAGAGAATATAGGAATCGTTCTTCCCGGCGTCGAGGTCGCGCATGATCGCGTGGACATAGGGGCCCGGATCCTCGATGAACGACCCCTCCTTGCCGCCAAAAAACGCGTGCCCGAAGCGATAATAGCCGTCCTGACGGAGTTTGATGTCGGCTTTTTCGCCGATGATCAGGTCGCAATGCTTGCGCACCGCCTCGCCGTGCGGATCGCAGTGGTAGAGGTTGGCGGTCACCTGGGCCCGCTTGCCGGTCTTCTTGAGCGAATAGGCGCGGACGTGATCGGCAATGTCGATGACCCCGGGCTCGATACAGGCGATGTGGAAGCGGACAAACGACAGCCAGAGCGGGATGGCCAGCCGCTTGGCGATATCGGGATCGGTCAACTCCGCGTCGGTATAGCCCTTCTTCTTCAGGAACGCGCGGTAGTCGAACCGGTCGAGGTCGAGGTCCTCCGTCTCCGCCGATGGATGCTGTTTCAGATACTCCCGGAACAGCCGCAGGCAGTCCGTGCAGAAGCACCCGCCGCTCATGGCGGCGAGAAGCTGGGCGTCGAACTCATCGATGTGCACCACCGGCGCGCCCGCGTCGATCATGATCTCGATTTCCTTCCGTAGATACTGCCGGAAGGCCGGCTTGTTGCCGCAGGGGCTGTAGCAGGTGTGATCGTGCCCGGGCACCATGAGCCATTTCGAGAAGATGGGGTTCCCTTCGAGCGTCTCAGCCATGAACCCCTTCAGGAAATCCGTGACCGGCTTGCCATCGGAGTCTTTCAGCCCGTTGGGGAAGAACTTCTTGATCGAAGGGAATATTTTCGGATAGCGGTCGGTGGAGAGCTCGCGCATGCCGATCCATCCCTTTTTCCCGACGCCGCGCAGCTTGTTCAGCGCCAGCAGTTCCGACTCGTCCTCGCTGAATTCGGCGGGGAATTCCCACAACTGCGCCTTCCAGATCACGGCGGAGGCGGTGATCCCGCGCGCGGCGCATTCTGCGATGAACTCCTTGTCATTCAGATAGCCGTAGAAACGCAGCCTCGCCGGAATGGCCTCGTTGGCCTCCTGGTCGAGGTACTGGATGCCGATCGCGGCGCTGCCCAGGCAGGACCACAGCAGCAGGTTGCCGCTCATATCCACGGCATCCTGCACTTGTTGCAGCCGCTTCATCGGCATGCTGGGGTGATAGTTCCAATCCTGCCGATACCAGCACATGTAATGTAGTCCGCGAATCATCGTATGCTCCTTGTGTTTGTGAGTCTTGGCGGCCGCCGGCGAACGCTAAGCCCGCCGCAGAGCGACCACGGGATCCATCTTGGCGGCGCGGCGGGCGGGGATGAAGCTCGCCAGGGTGCAGAATGCGATGACCAGCCCGGCGACCTCGGCCACCTCGCGGGGGACGACCCGATGGGGGATGCCGTCCAGCCCGTACACGCCCTTGGGGAACACCTCCAGCCCAAAGAGGGCCAGGCCGTCCACCAGATGCTGCAAATTCGCCAGCACCAGAAAGGCCAGCGCGATGCCGAGCGCCACGCCCGCCAGACACTGGATCCATCCATGCAGCACAAAAGCCAGCATCACCTGCCGCGAACTGAACCCCAGCGCCTTGAGCAGGCCGATCTCGTCGGTCTTCTGCACGGTGATCACGATGAGGGTGTTCGTCACGCAGAAGATCGCCACGACGGTGATAAACATCAGCAGGATCGCCATCATGTTCTTCTCGACGGCCAGCGCGTTGAAGAGCTGGCGGTCGACCTCGTGCCACGTCCGCACGCGATAGTCCGGACCCGCCGCGCGCGACACCTCGCCGACCAGGCGCCGGAACACCTCGCGCTTTTGCGGCTCATCCGTCTTGACATGCACCGAATACGCGCCGCCGCGCAAGCCCATGAGGTCGCGTCCCACCGCGAGGGAGGTGATCAGGAACCCGCTGTCGAAATCGCGCTGCCCGGCATTAAAGATGCCGCGGACTTCGAGCTCCTCGGGAAAATAGACCTCGTCGGGCCTCACCAGATTCAGCGGCGAATAGACTAGCAGCGTATCGCCCACGCCGACCTGCAGGTCGGCGGCGAGGTCGACGCCCAGCACCACGGCATCGCCCGTCAGATCAAAGGTCCCGTCGACCATGTTGGTCACCTGCAGCATTTTTCCGGCGCGCGCGGGGTCGATCCCGACGATCAGCGGGGCGACCACCCGGCGCTGGTATTCGGCCAGCACCCGCGTTTCAATGCTCGGCGAAACGGCGGCGACCCCGGGCACCGCCTCAATCCGCCGGCACAGCGCCTCTTCATGCTCGATCACGCCGCCGGGCGCGGACACGGTCAGGTGCGGCTTGAAGGCGAGGATCTTCTCCTGCCACATGTCGCCGAACCCCGTCATCACCGCGCGCACGATAATGATGATCGCCACGCCCAGCACCACGCCGAGGATCGAGATGAGCGTCACCACCGACGTGAAGGACCGTTTGGGGCGCAGATACTTTAACGCCAGGAACAGCGAAAACCGCATGGGCAACCTCAGGTTCAGGTGTGCAGCGGCGCGAGCGCGCCGTTGAGCGCCAGGTAGTCCCCATAGACCGCGTCGTAGCGGGCCGTGTCGGCGCCGGGCTCGGTGCGGGACGCGGGGTCGAGGCGGATGACCTGCCCGGCCAGGTCGGTGATCGACGCGCGGACGCCCGCCAGCTTGTCGGCGCACCACATCGCCTGCACCACGCAGCCCATGGCGCCGGCTTCGGCGCTGACGGGGCAGATCACCGGGCAGCCGAACACATCCGCGGCGATCCGCCGCCAGATGCGGCTTTTGGCGCCGCCGCCGACCAGGCGGATCTCACGCGGCGAGACGCCGAGCCGGCGCAGGATGTCGAGGCCATAGCGCAGCCCGAGCGTCGCGCCCTCCATGGCGGCACGGGCGAGGTTCTCGCGGGTAAAGTTGGTGCTCGACAGACCGCTGAACGTCGCGCGGGCCCGGGGCAGGGGCGGCGTCCGCTCGCCATTAAAGTAGGGCAGGAGCCGGACGCCGTCGGCACCGGCAGGCGCCCGGGCCACGAGGGCATCGAACGCCTGGACGTCCAGCCCGAGCAGCGCCCGCGTCTGCTCGGTCGCCACGGTCACGTTCATCGTGCAGATCAGCGGCATCCAGCCCCCCGAGCTCGAGCAGAACGCGGCCAGCTCGCCCTCCGGGTCGATCACCGGCTGATCGCTAAAGGCAAAGATTGTCCCCGAGGTGCCGAGGCTTGCCGTCACCGTGCCGGGCGCGACGTTACCGGTGCCGATGGCGGCCATCATGTTGTCGCCGCCGCCCGACGAGACGATCACGCGCTCGCTCAGGCCGAACGCTTGGGCGATTTCGGGACGGATCGTGCCGACCGGTTCGTCCGACGCCACAAGCTCCGGAAGGCATGCGGCCAAGCGGCCAGACGGGTCGATCGCGCGGAGGAGCGTCGGCGACCATATCCGCTTGCGCACATCAAAATAAGCCGTCCCCGATGCGTCGCCGCATTCGGTCTTCCGTTCGCCCGTGAGCCAGAAGTTGAGATAGTCGTGGGGCAGGAGCACAGTCGCGAGCCGGTCATACAGCGCCGGCTCCTGTTCCAGGAGCCAGCGGACCTTGGATGCGGTGAAGCCCGCAGCGACGGCGTTGCCCACGGCGGCAATCACCGCAGCCTTGCCCCCGGCCGCCGCAGTGATGCGTTCGCATTGCGGCACCGTCTCGGTGTCGCACCACAATTTGGCGGGACGGAGGACGCGGCCCTCGCGATCCAGCGGCACGCAGCCGTGCTGCTGGCCCGAGACGCCGATCGCCACGACAGCCTTCGGATCAACCCCCGGCGCGGCCAGGACCTCCCGCAGGGTCCGGGTTGCGGCGTCCACCCACCACTGCGGTTCCTGCTCCCGCCGCCCCTGATTATTTTCGATCAGGTCGTGCGGCGCATAGGCCGAGGCGAGGAGCTTTCCCTGTCCGCGGCTGTACACCACGCATTTCGTCCCCTGCGTGCCATTGTCAATCCCCACCACCAATTGATCGGCCATGCCTCACCCCCGATTAAAAAGCTGAAAGCTGAACACTGAAAGCTGAACACTGAAAGCTGAACACGGCCCGCGCGCACCGTCACTTGATCGAATACCGCGTCGCCTTCACGACCGCCTTCCACAACTGCTCGGGCGTCTCGGCCAGGAGGAGCGCCTCGCGGTTCTGTTCCTTCAGGAACGTCTCGGTCAGGCCGGCCATGAGGCGCATGTAGAATGCGCTGACTGCGGTCGGGATGGTGATGAGAAAGATGATGTGGCTGAGCACGCCGTCCTCGCCGAACAGAACGCCCTTCTTGCTGGTGCCCAGCGCCAGCGTCAGGCCGCCGCCCTCGACGCCGCGCACGTGCGGAAAGGCCAGTCCGTTGTCCATGGCGGTGCTGAGGACGCCCTCGCGCTCCAGCGCGCCGATCACCATCTTTTCGGCGCTGTCGATAAAGTGCGCGTCTTCCATCACCTGCGCCAGCGATTGGATCGCCTCCTCCTTGGTGCTCGCCTGCAGATTGGGCGTCATCAGGCTTTCGGCCGAGAAGCGGGCGAGCCCCGCCTTCCGCGGCTCGGTCCGGCTGGGCAGCTCGCCGACCCAGCGGGGGGCATCCGGCTCCTCGTACAGGATGCGCGCGCAGCTCGGGCAGTTCTGAATCGTCTTGCAGACGCGCACCGACTGGACCTGGCTGATCGGCATCCGCATGCCGCAGATCGCGCAGCACCCGTTATGCATGGGCGACAGGACGATGTGGTCTTTCTTGTACAGCCGCTGATAGAGCGACTTGACGTCGGCCGGCAATTTATCGGTGAGCTCGGCGATCGCGTCGTTCAGCCGGTTCAGATGCGAGCCATCGCCCGTGACCCGGTGTTCATCGCGAATCAGGACCAATTCCTGCAATTGATTCAGATGGTTAATCAGACTTTGCATACGGTTGTCTGGCGCTCCCCACGCGTCGGCGGCCGACGGGTTGACGGTTTGAATGACCGGGTTACGTTAGCATAAAGCGATGTCCTGCGCAAACCCACAAAAACAAAAAGGTTGCGGCGCGCGACACGCCGCAACCCGATCAGAAGCATCACGGTGCGATTACTTCAGGATCATGTCCTTGGCGGCCTTGGCCACGCGGAACTTGACGACCGTCTTGGCCGGGATCTTGATCGTTGCGCCTGTGGCCGGGTTGCGACCCATGCGGGCGGGACGCTTCACCTTGATCAGCTTGCCCAAGCCGGGGAGGACAATACCCTTGGGCTGTTTCGCGCCGACATAGGCGATTGCCAACAGGACATCATACACGGTGGATGCCTGCTTCTTGCTGATTTCACCATTGGCGGCGAGCGCAGCCAGAATCTGGCTCTTCGTCGTTATTGCGGAGACCTTCTTGGGCGCAGCCTTCTTGGCCACAACCTTCTTCGCAGGGGCGGCTTTACTAGCCATGATGTGAACTCCTTGTTGCGGTTTTATGGGGATAAAACCCCACGTGTTGATAAGAATGTAACGCATTCCGCCGGAGAATCAACACAAATCGTCAACAAAATGAAAGATTTTTTCAGGCCGGTCCAGCCACCGGCTCATGCGCGCGGATGAAAATCGCGATGAATCTGGAGCAAACGACTGCTGTCGACATGCGCATAAAGCTGCGTGGTCGCGATGTCGGCATGGCCGAGCAGCTCTTGAATGACCCGTAAATCGGCCCCATGCTGCAGCAGGTGGCTGGCAAAGCAGTGGCGCAGGGTGTGCGGCGTCACCCGGCCGCGAATGCCCGCAGCGCGGGCGCGCTGGACGATCAGCCGCCAGAGGCCCTGTCGCGTAAATCGGCCGCCCCGTCCGTTGACGAACAGCGCGCCGTCCGCCGGGCACCCCGAGGCCAGCATCGGCCGGGCCTGATCCAGATAGATCCCCAGCGCGGTCAGCGCCGCCTCCCCAACCGGAATCACCCGCTGCTTGGACCCCTTGCCCGTGCAGCGGATCTGGGCCGTGTCGCGATCCACATCGCCAACCTGCAGCGACGCCAGCTCGGACACCCGGAGCCCGCACGCATAAAACAGCTCAACGACCGCCCGGTCGCGCGCCTCGCGCGCCGCAGCCTGCGGGGAACCCCGATGCCCGTCGAGCAGGCGCCCGTCAATCAGGCGGGCCACGTCCCCCTCGCCCGGAATGCCGGGCAGGCGCCTGCCGGACCTCGGCGCGGCCATCGTCCCGGTCACATCGGCGGGGACGCGGCCCTCGTCCGCCAGAAACCGGAAAAACACCTTGATGGCGACCAGCCGCCGGGCCACCGTCGCGGCGGCGCGGCCCTCCTGCCGCTGATCCTGCAGAAAGGCGGTGATCGCATCCCGCGTCACCGCAGCCGCCGTCGTGACGCCGATCCGGCTGAGCCAGGCGGCGAGCGCCTCCAGGTCACGCCGGTAGGCGGCCTGCGTGTTGACGCTGAGACCCCGCTCATAGCCGATCGCGTCGAGAAACGCCTGGATGTCTGCGGTCATGCCGCGCCTCAGCGGCACGCCTCGGGCAGCGCCGCCTTCGCCGCATCGGAGGCGGGGATGCCGTTGGCATCAAAACCCGCATGGGCGATCGCGTGCTCGATGTTCTTCCGGCCCAGCTTCATGGATTCATAGCGGACCGTGATCGTGCCGGTCCGCCCGTCAACCCTGAGCGTCGACAGGTCAACCCCGTCAAGCGCCGCGAGCGCCCGCGCCACGCGCTGCGCGCACGCCTCATTTTTGACTGCGGGGGCGTGCACCG
>VGWG01000018.1 GCA_016873675.1 Lentisphaerota bacterium
GATTAACAGGTTTTTTCGGGGTGGGGGGGGGGGGTGGGGTGGGGATGGGGGGGGCGGTAGGTGCGGGTCTTGCGTTTGAACTGGAGGCTTTCGGCGCCGAAGTTGATGAGGAGGCCGGTCTCGACACCGGTGGCGGTGAGGTAGTGAACGAGTTGCACCTCGTGGGCGGCGCACAGGTTCTGGACGGCCTTGTTCTCGATGAGAATGCGGTCTTCAATCAGCATGTCGGCAGAGAAGTCGCCGACGGGGATACCGTCGTAGGTGACTTGGATCGGATGCTCGCAGCAGGTTTTGAGGCCGGCGCGTTGCAGCTCGTAGGCCAGTGCCTTCTGGTAGACGGACTCCAGAAAGCCGGGTCCGAGCGTCCGATGGACGGCCATTGCGCAGCCGATGATCCTCTGCGTTAGCGCCTCGTCTTCCATGCCCAGGTCCTTTCAACGGAGATTTTTCTGACAGGATTAGCAGGATTTGACAGGATTAGCCGGCTGCCACAATCCTGCAAAATCCTGTCAATCCTGTCCAACTATTCTCTTCATCCTTTCAATCCAAAGCGGCGGGCGAGGTTTTCGGGGATGGCCTCGTGTTGCACGTGACTGGAGCGGATGTGCTGCTGGAGCGTTTCCGGTTGCCACGAGTAGAGGGTGACAGCGGCGCTGGCCTGCACAGTCTGCCGCAAAGCGGGGACGATCTTCGGTTTGAAGCGCGGCACGTAGATCAGCGCGGCGTCCGCGTCACCGGCAACGAGGAAGTCGGATTCCGCGTACGGTTCGAGAGTTTCGCGGTGAATCATCTGCAAGGCTGTCCAAACCTGCGGGTGCTCGATTTCCACCAGGCGACCGGGGGCAACGCGGCGAGACCGCAGATAGGCGAAGTTGCCGCCAAGGCCCGGCGTTTCGCCGTAGCCTTCGATCACGCGCCGCACGCGCTTCGCGCACACATCACGGCACAGGTTCTTGTCCGGTTCGTCCGCCGTCGCCTCGGTGTTCGACACGAGGATGAAGCGGCGGTTGCCGTTGTCCTCGGCGTTGAGTTTCAGAACGGCGTGCGCCGTTGTGCCGGAACCGGCGAAGAAGTCGAGAACGATGTCTTCCGGTCCGGTGGCGATGCGAAGGATTCGCTCGATGAGACCAGTTGGTTTGGGTGTTGAAAAGGTCCGGGCGTCATCCGGTAGTAGTGTTAGAAGTTCCTTTTTCGCCGTGTCGTTGTGACCAACCTCGTCGAATGTCCACCATGTTGTTGGAACCACGCCATCGCCGTGTCGTAGCATTTGTTTGTATCGTTTGAATGCGGGTACTTTGCCCTTTCCGTCCTTGCCCCAGTAGATCAGACCTTCTCCTTCATTCCGTTGGTGTTCATCTCTCGAATATGCCCAAACACGAGTGCGTTTAGGCCAGACTTCTTCTCCGGTTGTTGGGTTGGTAACTGCGTAGAACAGATTCGGGCGTTCTTCGGCGCTCTTATTGCAGGTGTAGTCACTGCACCTGAAGATCCCCTTCTCGTCCTCGTACTTGTACTGGCGGTCCTTATCCTCACCGCGTGGCAGCAGATTCCTTTGCCACATCTCCGAAAGACGGTAGACGAGGACAAACTCGTGCATCGGTGCGATGGTCTTGTGGTCGTTGGAAGATGAATACTTCTTCTGCCAGATGCAGTTGGCGACGAATGCGTTCGGGCCGAAAACCTTCTGCATCAGAAGGCCGAGTGCGTGTACCTCGTTGTCGTCGATTGACACGAAGATCGCGCCGTCTTCGCGCAGCAGGTCCTTCGCCAGCAAGAGGCGCTGGTACATGAACTCGCACCACATGGAGTGGCGCCAATTGTCGTTGGCGTCCACGAAGCGGTCGTTGTAGACGAAGTCGCGGTTGCCGGTGTTGTAGGGCGGGTCGATGTAGATGCACTTGACGCGGCCGGCATGGGTCATGCGCAGGTAGCGGAGGGCGTCGAAATTGTCACCCTCGATGATGAGGTTGCGCCAGGGGGCGGCGCCGGCGGAGTGGTCCGGCACGAGGTCGAGCGCGACGAAGTCGGAGTTGAGGGCCTTGTCGCGGTCAATCTCGTTGGCCTCCCAGACGAGGCCGAAGCGGGTGGCGTCCCGGCGGTCACGCGCGGCGAGCAGGCGGATAAGCTCGTCCTTGGACAGGTGGTCGTATTTCGACATTCGGGGCTATCTCCGGAAAAGGCGGCATCAGGGAAACTGCGAACGGCGAAAGAATAGCAAATATTTTCAGAACTGTGTGAAAAGGATGATGCGGTTGGTGATCCGATCACAAACGAAACGGCCGGATGCGGAGGCATCCGGCCGTCGTTTTTCGAACCTGCTGTCGTTCGTCTACGCCTGGGCGGCGGCGGGTTCTGCCGCGGCTGCGGCGGCGGGCAGGGTGACCCACTCGATCAGGGCCATCTCGGCGTTGTCGCCGCGGCGCTGGCCGATCTTGACGATGCGGGTATAGCCGCCGGGGCGGTCGGCCATCACCGGGGCGACGGCATCGAAGAGCTTCTGCACGGCCTCGGGGCTGTTCAGGCGCGATGCGGCCAGGCGGCGCGCGGACAGCGTGCCCTTGCGCGCCAGCGTGACGATTTTCTCGGCGTCACGCCGAGTCTGCTTGGCCTTTGGCAGCGTCGTCTGGATGCGATCCCGGAGGATCAGGTTGACGACAAGCGAACGCAGGAGCTGCTCGCGGTGAGACGAACTCCGGCCGAATTTCTTGGCTACTTTGCGGTGGCGCATGATGATTCCACTCCGACGGCGGCGCTCGATGCCGCGCGATCAAACATATTGTTGCTGTTACTCTTCAAAACTCCACATGACCCATTGCCTGGGGGTCCGGTTCGTCTCTCGGTTACTCTTCCGGAAGCGCTTCCGGCAGTGGCGTTGCACGCGCTTCCGGCCGGGGCGCCAGCAGGTTGGGGTCGAATTTGAATCCCAGGCACAGACCCAATTCGACCAGCTTGTCCTTGATCTCGTTCAGCGACTTCTTTCCGAAATTGCGATACTTCAGCATGTCCGCCTCGGTCTTGCCCGCCAGCTCGCCCACGGAGGTGATGTTAGCGTTGTTCAGGCAGTTGGCGGCGCGGACGCTGAGTTCGATCTCGTTGACGCTCATGTTGAGGACTTTGCGCAGACGGTCGCGCTCCTCGTCGACCTTCCGCTCGGACTCCTCAAACTCGACGATTTCCTCGCTGTAGTCCACGAACACATCGAGGTGATGGCGCAGGATCGCGGCGGCGGTCTTCAGCGCCTCATCGGGGGCGACGCGGCCATCGGTCCAGATGTCGAGGACGAGCTTCTCGTAGTCGATCCGCTGGCCCACGCGGGTGTTCTCGACCGTGTAGTTGACGCGCGTCACGGGCGAGAAGATGCTGTCGATCGGAATGCGTCCGATCTCCTGTTCATCCTCCTTGTTCAACGCGGCCGGGAAGAAACCGCGGCCGGTGCGGATCTCGACCTCCATGTCGATTTCGCCGTCGCTGTCGAGCGTGGCGATGGGCTGTGTCGGATTGAGCACCTCGACGCTGTTGTCCACCTCGAAGTCACAGGCGGTGATGACGCACGGTCCTTTCCGGCGAAGGGCAATCCAGCGCGGCGCGCGGGTATAGCTCTTGAGCAGCACGCGCTTGAGGTTGAGGATGATATCGGTGACATCCTCGCTCACGCCCGGCAGCGCGCAGAACTCATGGCTGGCACCGCGAATGCGCACCGAGGTGATCGCCACACCCTCGATCGAGGAGAGCAGCACCCGGCGCAGCGCGTTGCCGACCGTACGGGCGTATCCCACCTCAAACGGCTCAGCCACAAAACGGGCGTACGTGGGGGTCTCGCCTTTTTCTTCCTTCAACACCCGCTTGGGTATTTCAAAACGACTCAAACGAATCGGCATGTCTGGCGTCCTTTCCGGCGCGCCCGGCCCCTTCAGGCGGCGGCGCCGTAACAGCATATGCGCTTAACGCGAATACAGTTCGACAATCGCCTGCTCATTGACAACAGGCGCGATCTGCTCACGGGTCGGGATGGACAACATCTCGCCACGGAAAGACTTGGGGTCAACAGAGAGCCACGTCGGCGTCTGCTGGGACGTCGCGGCGTCGACGCTCTTGGTCGCATAATCGCGCGACTTCGGGCGGTCCCGGACTTCGATGATGTGGCCAACCTTGATCTGCATGGAAGGCACTGTGGCCTTGCGGCCGTTGACGGTGATATGGCCGTGCAGCACAAACTGTCGGGCCGCGCGGCGGGAGGATGCAAAGCCGAGGCGGTAGACGATGTTGTCCAGCCGCGTCTCGACCAACTGCAACATGATCTCTCCGGTGACACCCTCGCGGCGCAACGCCTCTTCGAAGACCCGGTGGAACTGGCCTTCCTGCATGCCATACTGGCGGCGCAGGCGCTGCTTCTCGCGGAGCTGCTGACCGTATTCCGAGACCTTGCGCGAGCGGCGCATACCGTGCATGCCCGGAGGCGGGTGACCCTGATCGATCGGGCACTTCGCCATGTAGCAGCGGGCACCCTTGAGAAACAGCTTCATGCCCTCGCGACGGCACTTGCGGCAGACGGGACCAACATACCTACCCATTAGACTCTCCTCCTTTTGCGCGCCCGGCAACCGTTGTGCGGGATCGGCGTGCAATCCTTGATAACCGTCACATGCAGGCCAGCCGTCTGGATCGCGCGCACGGCGGACTCGCGTCCCGCGCCAGCGCCCTGAACCCGGATCTCAACCTCATGCATTCCCTTGGACACCGCCTGGCGGGCCGCATCCTGGGCAACCATCGTGGCCGCAAAGGCGGTGCACTTACGCGACCCCTTGAAGCCCGCGCGACCGGCGGAGCTCCACGAGATCACCCCGCCGCGCGCATCGGCGATCGACACGATGGTGTTGTTGAATGTGGCACGGACAAAGGCAATTCCCGCAGGAATGCTCCGTGTCCGCATCTTTTTGCCCTTGGCTTCGGCGGCGGCCTTGGCCGCATCGCCCTCGGACAACACAGCGGCCGCCTCGCTCGCGGCGGTGGGTTGCTCGACGGCAACCGATCCGTTTTCTTGTTTAACTGCTTCTTCGCTCATCATCAGCCCCGACTCTGGCCGCAGTCCCCGCATCCCCTTCCGCGTCGGCTTTCACCGGACGCGCAGCGGATGATCGGTGATCAGACCCGTTTAAAACCCATTAACTCTTCATCGCCTGACGGGCAGCCTTATCACGGACCGCTCCAACCGTCTTCTTGCTTCCCTTGCGTGTGCGCGCATTGGTCCGCGTGCGCTGGCCGCGGCACGGCAAGCCGCGCTTGTGGCGAGATCCGCGATACGTGCCAATGCTGATCAGGCGGCGGATGTTCTGCGACACCTCGCGACGCAGATCCCCTTCCACACGGTAATGTTCCTGAATGAATCCGGTAATCACACGGATATCATCAGGCGTGAGGTCGTCGGCCTTCTTCGCCGGATCAACCTTGCACTGATGCAAGACATCGATGGCCCGTTTCGGACCGATTCCATGGATATACTGGAGCGCATACTCGATGCGTTTTTTTCCCGGCACATCCACACCCATCATTCTCGGCATGGTCTCTCTCCTAGCCTTGGCGCTGTTTGTGGCGCGGATTGGTACAAATCACACGCACGACCCCTTTGCGCCGCACGATCCGGCAGCGTTCACAAATGCGTCGCACTGAACTGCGAACTTTCATGTTATCTTTCCCCGTTCAAAAAAGGGTCACAGTTTAACCCGCCCGACCGCCTCTTGTCCATCACAAAATGAAAAAACATTAAACAGCCGTTAAAATCTCCGCGCCGCTCGCGCTTACGGCGACCGTATGCTCGAAATGCGCAGAGGGCCGGCCGTCCTGGGTGACGACCGTCCAACCATCCCGCAGCACCGACACATCGGGCCGCCCCAAGTTGACCATGGGCTCGATGCACAGGGTCATGCCGACCTTGAGCACCGGCCCCCGCCCCGGGCTGCCGTAATTCGGTATCTGCGGATCCTCATGCAACTGCCGCCCGATCCCATGGCCCACGAAATCGCGGACCACGGTGCAGCCGGCCAGTCTCACCACCTGTTCCACCGCATGTGAAACATCTCCCAGTTTCACACCCGGCCGGATGGCCGCGATCCCGGCGTCGCGCGCCCGCCGGGTGGCGTCGACGAGCCGGAGGATATCCGGATCGGAGACGCCCACCAGCACCGTGGTGGCGGTGTCCCCGTGAAAGCCTTGGTACAAGACCCCCACGTCGAGACCCACCACATCCCCCGGCAGGATTCGCCGGGCACCCGGAATGCCATGGATCACCTCTTCGTTCACCGAGACGCACAGGGCGGCCGGAAACCCGCGGTAACCCAGAAAGGAGGGGGTGCCCCCCCTTTCGTCAATCAACTGTCGCGCCAGCGCATCGAGTTCCCTGGTGGTGATTCCCGGAACCACCGCCGCCGCGACCTGCCGGAGCACCTCACCCGCCAGACGGCCGCTGACGCGCATGGCGTCTAGCTCGCGACCTCGTTTGCACGTAATCATTTCAAAGCCCGGATCATCCGCTCGACGACTGTGTCGACGCCGCCGACGCCGTCCACCCGCTTGAGCATGCCGCGCGCGGCGTAAGCATCGATCACGCCCGCCGTCTGCCGGTGATAGACCGCCAGCCGCTGGGCAATGGTTGCCGGAAAATCATCCGCGCGCTGGACGAGGGCGGCGGCGCAGGCGTCGCACACGCCCGCCCGTTTCGGCGGGAGCGTCTCCACGTGGTAAACCGCCTTGCAGGCGGGGCACACCTGGCGGCCGGCGAGGCGGGCGGTGACGACGGCGTCGGCGACTTCGATCACGACCGCCGCCTTCAGCACCCCGCCACAATCGGCGAGGATGGCATCGAGAATGCCCATCTGTGGGACCGTGCGCGGGAAGCCGTCCAGCAGGTAGCGCCCGTCGTCCGGTCCCGCCCCGATCAGGTCGCTGATCATCCGTCCGATCAGCGCGTCGGGGACCAGTTCGCCGCAGCTCATGTAGCGCGCGGCCTCGGTTCCTGCAGCGGTCTTTCGGGCGACGGCCTCGCGCAGCATGTCGCCACTGGCGATGGGCGTCAGGCCCAACTGCTGCACGATGCGGGCTGCGACGGTTCCTTTTCCGGAACCGGGAGCGCCCAGCAAGACGACGACGTCCATACCGATTATCTCCGGGCCCGCAGGCGGCCGTGTTTCAAAAACCCGTCATAGTTGCGCATCAGCAGATGCGACTCCATCTGGCGCAGGGTGTCCAGCGCCACGCCGACGATAATCAGGAGGCTGGTGCCTCCGAAGAACGAGGCCATGCTCCAGTCGAGGCTCATCCAGCCATTGAGCACCTGAGGCAGGATGGCAACGATGAGCAGCCCGATGCCGCCGATGAGCGTCACGCGCGTCATCACCGCATCGAGATACTCGGCGGTCGCGCGGCCGGGGCGGATGCCGGGGACGTACGAACCGTCGCGCTTCAGGTTGTCGGCGATCTGCATCGCGTTGAACTGGGTGGCGACCCAGAAGAAGCAGAAAAAGAGGACCATGGCGGAATAGACGGTCAGATGGAGGGCCGAGGTCGGGCTGGCGAGGCTCTGCCCGAAGTCACGCAGCCAGGCGAATGCGGGAAAGCGATCACCGTCGATGCGGGCCAGCGCCGTGGCCGGGAAGCTGATCAGCGGGCCGGCAAAGATGATCGGCATCACGCCCGTGTAGTTGACCCGCAGCGGCATGTACGTGTTCTGTCCGCCATACGTGCGATTGCCCACCACGCGACGGGTTGAATGAATCGGCACGCGCCGGACGCCCTGGGTGAGCATGACGGTGCCCATGGTGACGGCAAAGCCGAGCAGCAGCAGCAGCACCAGCTCGAAGATGTTGGCCGTCGGCTGGATGTCGCCGATGCCGATGTAGCGCTCCCACGCGATCATCACCGCATGGGGCAGGCGACTGCAGATGTTGATCATGATAATCAGCGAGACGCCGTTGCCGATGCCGCGGGACGTGATCTGGTCGCCGAGCCACATGACAAACATCGAAGCCGAGGTCATGGCGATGATGGTCATCAGGGTGAAGCCGACGCCCGGATTCGCCACCAGGTCCACCGCGCCGAAGCCGAGACGCTCGGGGTTCTGAAGCCCCTGGGCGAGGAAGAACGACTGGAACACGCAGATGCCGATGGTCAGGTAGCGGGTGTACTGGTTCATGCGCTGCCGGCCGCTGTCGCCCTCGCGCACCATCCGTTCCAGCGCGGGAACGACGGCGGTGAGGAGCTGCAGGATGATCGAGGCGCTGATATACGGCCAGATGCTCAGGAAGCCGACCGCGCACTGGCTCATGGCGCCGCCGGTGAAGACGTCGAACATGCTCATCAGGCCGCCAGCGGAGCCGGTGGCCGACTCGCGCATCCGCTCCATGATCTCGTTCAGGACGCCCAAGTTGACCCCCGGCGTGGGAATCATCGAGATGAGTCGGCTGATGAACACCAGTCCGGCCGTCAGGAGGATGCGCTTGCGCAGCTCCGGTATTTTGAACGTGTTCGCAAAGGTGGCCAGCATGGTTGCGCTCCTGGGTCTGGGGCCGCAGGGCCGGGTGCGGGATTCGGGGCGGGATTACTCGCATCAGTCATCCCGTCTCCCGTCCCCGCCGTCCGCCGCGACCCGGTCATTACTCTTGCGTGACTCCGATGACGACGACGGTTCCGCCAGCCGCCTCGATCTTCGCCCGCGCCGACGCGCTGAACGCATGGGCGGTGACCGTCAGTTTCCGTTCGAGGTCGCCGGTGCCGAGAATCTTGACGCCGCCCGCGTTGGCGTGGACAAGGCCAGCCTGGAAGAGCTCGCCGCCCGACACCTGGCTGCCGTCGGCAAACCGGTTCAGGGCCTTGACGTTGACCGTCTGCCACGGGACGCGGTTGGGGTTCTTGAACCCGCGCTTGGGCAGGCGCCGGACGAGCGGCATCTGGCCGCCTTCAAAGCCCAGTTTGTGCTTGTGCCCCTTGCGGGCCTTCTGACCTTTATGGCCCTTGCCTGATGTTTTGCCGTGTCCCGAGCCGGGACCGCGGCCGACGCGCTTGCGGCTTTTGCGGGCGCCCGGCGTGTTCTTTAACGTAGAGAGATCCATGTTTCAAACTCCTCGTATCAAGGCTTTGGCGGCCGCCCATTCCGAGCCGGCCGCAGGTGGGATGCTTCAGGTGCGGGTCGCCGCGATCTCATCGGCGGTGCGCAACTGCTGCAGAGCGGCGATCGTGGCTTTGACCACATTCAGCCGGTTCTTGCTGCCGAGCGACTTGCCGATCACGTCCCGGACGCCAGCCGCTTCGAGAACGGGGCGCATGCCGCCGCCCGCGATGATGCCCGATCCGTCTGGAGCGGGCTTCAGCAGCACGCGGCCGCCGTCGCAGAACCCGACCACGTCGTGCGGGAGGGTCTTGCCGACCATCTTCACACGCATCATCTCCTTCTTCGCGCAGTCACCGCCCTTGCGGATCGCCTCGCTGACCTCGTTCGCCTTGCCGAATCCGAAGCCGACGCGTCCCCCATGGTCGCCGACGACCACCACGGCGCTGAAACTGAAACGGCGGCCGCCCTTGACCACTTTCGCGCACCGATTGACGAACACGACGCGCTCGTCCAGGTCGCTCCCCGCGCCCTCGCGTTTGACTCTCTCTTCTCTCACTTCGCCTCCTCAGCCGCGGGAGCGGCATCCGAAATCCGCAGGCCCGCAGCAACGGCGGACTCCACGATCTGCTTGATGCGGCCGTGGTAACGGAATCCGCCGCGGTCGACGACCACGCGGGCGATTCCCTTTTCGGCTGCGGTTTTGGCGGCCTGCTCCCCCACCACCTTGGCGGTGTTCAGGTTGCAGCCGGCGGCGTCCTCCACGGCAAGCGTGGACGTGGCGGCCAGCGTATGCGAGGCCGTGTCATCGATGAACTGCACGTACATGTGCTTGTTCGAGATGTAAATCGCCATTCGCGGGCGCTCCGCCGTGCCCTGCACGCGCTGGCGGAGGCGCATGTGACGGCGCCTGCGTTGATCCTTGCGGTTCTTCACTATCATCAGCCACTCCCGTTCAGGCGTTAGGCAACGGTCTTGCCCTGCTTGCGGCGAATCTGTTCGCCGACGTACTTGATGCCCTTGCCCTTGTAAGGCTCGGCGGGGTAGTAACCGCGGATGCGGGCCGCCGCCTCGCCGACAAGCTGCTTGTCGATACCCGTGACCGTCAACTGGACGCCCTGCTTCTCGGTGACCGTGATGCCGGCGGGGATCGCATACTCTTTGGGCGACGCAAATCCGAGCGAGAGCTTCAGTTGCGCACCCTGAACCTGTGCTTTAAAGCCGGTGCCCTCGATGGAGAGCTCCTTCTTGTAGCCCTTGACCACGCCCTCGATCATGTTCTTGACCAGGGAGCGGCTCAGCCCGTGATAACTCCGTTGAACGCGCGAGTCATCCTTGCGCGACACGCGCACCGCGCCGTCGGCGACGACGGCGACGATGCCGGCGGGAAGCGTACGGGAGAGTTCACCGAGCGCGCCCTTCACGGACACCGAGCCGCCGCAGGCGGTGACGGTGACGCCGGAGGGAATGCTCACCGGTTGTTTACCGATTCTCGACATGGCACGACACCTCTTACCAGATGGTACAAATCACTTCGCCGCCCAGCTTGCGCTGGCGCGCCTCTTTTCCCGTCATCACCCCATTGGAGGTGCTGACGACCGCCGTGCCCAACCCATTGAGCACCCGCGGAATATCCTGATAACCGGCAAACCGGCGCAGGCCGGGCTTGCTGATGCGGCTGACCCCGCGAATCACGGGTTCGCCGTCGGCCGCATACTTCAGCGTGAGCAACAGCACCCGCTTGGGATCGCCCGCCAGCATGAAGCCGGCGATGTAGCCCTCCTGCTTGAAGACACGGGCAATCTCGCCCTTGAGCCTGGAACCGGGCATCTCCACTTCCTGGAGACCGGCCTTCTGCGCGTTGCGCATCCGCAGCAGCATGTCTGCGATGGGATCCGATACACTCATGACAACTCCCTTACCAGCTCGCCTTGGTCACACCCGGGATCTGTCCCGACACAGCCAGCTCACGGAAGCAAATGCGGCAGAGCTGGAACTTACGGATATAGGCACGGGCGCGCCCGCAACGGGTGCACCGGCAATACGTGCGCACAGCGAACTTCGGCGTGCGTTTTGCCTTTTCCATCAAACACAATTTGGCCATGGCGCAACTCCTTACTTTCCGGCGAACGGCATACCAAGCGCCGCGAGCAGCTCGCGGGCCACAGTGTTAGTGCGGGCCGACGTCACAAATGTGACATCCATCCCCTTCTCCACGCTCGATCCGGTGTTGACTTCCGGGAAGATCGTATGATCCTTGATTCCGAGCGTATACCCCCCCCGTCCGTCAAAGCCGCGGGGCGAGACGCCGCGAAAGTCGCGAATGCCCGGCAGGGCGTGATTCACAAAGCGGTCGACGAACTCGTACATCCGGTCCCCGCGCAGGGTGACCTTGGCGCCGATGACCATGCCTTCGCGCAGCTTGAAATTCGAGATGCTCTTGCGGGCCTTGCAGGTCATGGGCCGCTGACCGGTGATCTTCGTCAGATCTTCCAGCAAGGTCTTCTGTTCGTCCTTCTCGACGATCCCGAAGCCCATGTTCACCACGACCTTCTGCAGGCGGGGCACCAGCATGGGGTTTGCGAGCCCCAGCGTCTCACGCAGCTTGGGCGTAATTTTTTCCTTGTACAACTCTTTGAGTCTGGGCATATCCGTCTCCTATCCGTGCAAGACCTTGTTTGTCGCCTTGGATACCCGTTCGAGTGTGTCGCCGGTGCGGACGCGCCGGATGCGGACGCCCTTCTTGGCCTCCGCATCATAGGGCATCACCTTGGACAACCGGATCGGGGCCTCGATCTCAACAAACCCGCCATCGGGCTTGGCCTGAGACCGGCGCACGGCCTTTTTCACCAGATTCAGACCCTCGACGAAGACGACGTTCTTGCGAAAATCGATTCGCGTGACTTTTCCGGTCTGGCCGGCGTATTCGCCTGATATGGCGATCACCGTGTCATGCTTCTTGATGCGTGCAATGCTCATGCTTCTTTTCCCGTAACGCGCAACCCGCAACCCGCAGTTCGCCAGCCTTGCCCCGCCGGGTCCGCCCCGTGCCAAGCCAACGCTTACGCCATTGCGCGCGTGTTACTGTGCGGCTGACGTCAGACCACTTCCGGCGCCAGCGAGATGATCTTCATGTAATTCCGGTCGCGCAACTCGCGCGCCACCGGACCGAAAATACGCGTGCCGATCGGATTCAGCTTGGCATCCACGATCACGCAGGCGTTCTGGTCAAAACGGACATGCGAACCGTCAGGGCGGTTGATGGGGTGGCCGGTGCGCACGATAACCGCCGTGCAGACCTGCCCCTTCTTCACCGCGCCGGTCGGCTGCGCATCCTTGATGGCCACACGGATGACGTCGCCAATATGGGCGAAGGTCTTGCGCTGGCCGAGGATCCGGAAGCACATGGCCAGCTTGGCGCCCGAGTTGTCGGCCACAATCAGTTCAGTTTGCTCCTGGATCATGACTTCGGCGCTCCTTCCGCGGACACGACTTCGACCACGCGCCAGCGCTTCATCTTGCTCAGCGGGCGGCATTCGGTGATGATCACCGCATCGCCCACCCGCGCGGCGTTCTGCTCGTCGTGCGCGTGGAACTTCTTGTGCATGCGGATCACCTTGCCATACAGGGGGTGACGCAGCCGACGCTCGGTTTGCACCACGATCGACTTGTTCCCGCTGCGGCTCACCACCACACCCTTGCGGACCTTGCGGGATCCGCGGCTCTCTGTCGTCTCGGCCATTACTTACCCGCCTCCCGCCCACGTTGTACCGTGAGCATGCTCGCAATTTCACGACGAAGCGTACGAATCCGAATCGGCTTCTCTACGCTGGCGCCGGAGTAATGCTTCAGGCGAAAGTTGCGCAAATCCTGCGACTGCTCGCGAATCCGCTGAGCCAACTCCTCCGCCCCCAGTTCCCTGAATTCCCTAGCCTTCATTGTTGTTCCGATCTCCGCTTGGATCACTTGCGGGCAACCAACCGCGTGCGGATGCCCAGTTTTGTGTCGGCCAGGCGGAGGCATTCGCGGGCGGTGGCGTCCGGGACGCCGCCGACCTCGAACAACATCTTGCCCGGAACGATCACCGCAACCCAGAGCTCCGGATTACCTTTTCCCTTGCCCATGCGCACTTCGATGGGCTTCTTGGTGACAGGCTTGTCCGGGAAGATCCGGATCCACAGCTTGCCTTTGCGTTTCATGTGGCGGTTGACTGCCACACGGCACGCCTCGATCTGCGTATTGGTGATCCAGCCCCGGGTGAGCGCCTTGATGCCATACTCTCCGTAGGCAAGCTCGGCGCCCGAGGTGGCGTGTCCCGCCCGGTTCCCTTTGGACTGCTTGCGGTGCAAGACCCGTTTAGGCATTAGTGGCATTGCTTCTCCTCCTCGTCCCGGAACGCGCCGGCTGGAAATCATCCCGGGTGCAGATCCACACCTTGATGCCGATCAAGCCGGCCGTTGTGTGGGCCTCTGCAAACCCGTAGTCGATGTTCGCACGCAGGGTGTGCAATGGCACCTTGCCCTGCTTGCTCCACTCGACGCGCGAGATCTCGGCGCCGTTGATACGGCCGCTGCAGCGGATCTTGATCCCCTCGCAGCCAATATCCATGGCCACCTTCTCAGCCCGCTTCATGGCGCGTTTGAGGGCCACGCGGCGCTCGATCTGCTGCGCCATGCCCTCGGCAACCAACTGCGCGTTGGCGTCGGGATCGCGAACCTCGTGGATCTCCAGGTAAATCTCTTTACCCGTCTTTTTCGCCAGGTCGGCGCGGATCCGTTCGATATCCTGCCCCTTGCGGCCGATGACCACACCGGGCCGGGCCGAAAAGATGTTGATCCGCACACGATTGGCGTAGCGCTCGATCATGATCTTGGCGATCGCGGCGCCTTCCAAACGTTTCTTGACCTCCTCGCGGATCATCTGATCTTCCGCGAGCAGCGTGCCAAAATCACGCTTTCCGGCAAACCACCGCGAGCTCCATGCGTGGTCGACGGCGATTCGGAATCCGATAGGATTGACTTTCTGTCCCAACGTCCTGCTCCTTCCTAAAAAAAGCCTTCGGCCTTAACGACCGTCGGTCAGGACCACTTTCACATGGCACAACCGCCGGGCAATCGGACTCGCACTGCCACGGGCGCGAGGCCAGAACCGCCGCAAACGCGGCCCTTCATCAAACACCGCGAGCTGAATGCGCAGACCGTCCACATCCAGATTGGCGTTGTTTTTCGCGTTGGCCATCGCCGACTGGATCGTCTGACCCAGCACGGCGGCCGCCTTCCGCGGGCTGAATTGCGTCACCTTCAACGCCTCGCTGACCGTCATGCCCTGCACCTTGCGGGACAGGGGGCGGCCCTTCTGCGCCGAAAGCCGGACGTTACGGGTAATAGCCGTCACTTCCATAACTGATTCCCTCATTACTTCGCCGCCTTGGCCTTGTCCGTGTGGACGCCGTGCTGGCGGAATGTGCGTGTGGGGGCGAATTCGCCCAACCGGTGCCCAACCATATTCTCGTTGATGAAAATAGGGATGTGCTGTTTGCCATTGTGAATGGCAAACGTATGGCCGACAAACTCCGGCATGATCATCGAACGGCGCGACCACGTCTTGATCGGCGTCTTCCGATTGCTCTGGCTCATCATCTCCACCTTTTTCAGCAGGTGAGCCTCGACGTACGGACCCTTCTTAATAGACCGCGGCATGGGTTATTTTCTCCCCTTGACGATAAACTTACTGGATGTTTTGCGCCGGTTGCGGGTTTTGCCGCCCTTCGACAGCTTGCCCCAGGGCGAGACCGGATGACCGCCACCTGACGTGCGACCTTCGCCGCCGCCCATCGGATGGTCCACCGGGTTCATCGCCACGCCGCGGACGGTCGGACGGATGCCCATCCACCGCTTGCGTCCGGCCTTGCCGAGCTTCACGCTGTTCCAGTCGGCGTTCCCCACCTGGCCGATCGTCGCCAAGCCCTTGGCGTTCACCCGGCGAACTTCGCCGGACGGCAACCGCAGGTTGGCGTAGCCGTCTTCGCGCGACATCAGTTGGCAGCTATTGCCGGCGGAACGGGCGAGCTGGCCGCCCTTGCCGGGAATCAGCTCGACATTGTGCACGGTCAGCCCCAGCGGGATTTTTTCCATCGGCAGGGCATTGCCCACGGTCGGCTCGGCTTCGATCCCGGACAGGACCAAGTCGCCGACCTTGAGCCCCGTGGGCGCCAGGATGTAGCGCTTCTCGCCATCCACATAGTTGAGCAGCGCGAGATTGGCCGACCGGTTGGGATCGTAGGCGATCTCGGCGACGCGCGCCGGGATGCCCGCCTTGTCACGCCGGAAATCAACAAGCCGGTAGCGCCGTTTGACGCCGCCGCCACGGTGGCGCGTGCTGATGCGCCCCGAGTTGCCACGTCCAGCCTTGGCGCGCACCGGCTCGGTCAGCCGACGCATCGGCTTCTTCTCGGTGATCTCATCAAAGGTCTGCGCCACACGATGGCGGAGACCCGGACTTCTTGGTTTAAAGGTTTTCAGACCCATGGATCCATTCCTCCGGCGGCGTTAGACGGCCTCAATGCGTTCGCCCGCACGTACGGTGACGATTGCGCGCTTCCAATCGGGGCGGCTGGTGTGGCGGCGTGTGCGCGTCATGCAGGGCTTGCCCGCATAGTTCTGCGTACGCACGGCCAACACATGAACACCGAACTGCTCCTCGACCGCCGCGCGGATTTCCAGCTTGTTCGCCTCGGGGGCGACCTCCAGAAGAAACGCATTCTGCGCGGCCATCGCCGTCCCTTTTTCCGTTACTTGAATCTTTCGGATGATACCGGCGTGCTTCATGCCGTCACCTCCGCCTTCCCTGTCAGACGCGTTGTGAGCGCCTCAAAACCCGCACGCGTGGCAATCACGGTGCGAAAACGAAGCAGGGAGTATACATCAACATCGCGCGCGCAGGCAACCTCTACCTTTGGAATGTTGCGCGCGGCACGCACAAGCGCGTCGTTCGCGACGTCGGTCACAAAAAGACCCGAGGTTCGCACATCGAGCTTCTTGAGCAGCGCCGCCACGAGCTTGGTCTTCGCCTCGGGCAGGTTGAGCACATCCAGAACGACCACCTGGCCGTCGGCGATCTTGGCGCTGAGCGCGCGCCGGAACGCGAGCTGCGCCACCTTGCGGTTGACCTTCTGCGCGAAGGCGTGCGGACGCGGGCCGTGGGCGACGCCGCCGCCGCGCCAGATCGGAGAACGGCGGCTGCCCGCGCGGGCGTTGCCCGTCCCCTTCTGGCGGTAGGGCTTCTTGCCGCTGCCCGCAACCTCACCCTTGTTCTGTGTCGAAGCCGTGCCCGCGCGCCGCGCGTTCAGGGTCGCCACGACCGTATCCTTGACCGCCTGGTCGCCTTTATTCAGCACCAGCCGTTCATCCGCGAAAGCCAGCTCTCCGGCCGGTTCTCCCGTCGCGTTGAAAACTTTGATCGTACTCATCGCTCGTTATCCCTTCTTCAGGGCTTTTTTGACAAAAACAACCCCGCCAACCGGGCCGGGAATGGCCCCCGCGACCAACAGCAGATTATCCTCTTTACGCACCTGCACAACCGTGAGGTTCTGCGTCGTGCGTGACACCGAACCCATATGGCCCGGCATCCGCTTGCCCTTTTCCACCCAGCCTGGCAAGTCACGAGCGCCGATCGAACCGACACGGTTCTTCGAGTGGCCGCCGTGCGTCTTGGGGCCGCCGGCCATGCGGTAGCGTCTGACGACGCCCGCAAACCCGCGTCCCTTGGTCACGCCCTGAACATCGACAAACTTCACGCCGTCGAACATGCCGACGTCGATCGCCTGCCCCACCGCGAGCGCCTCGCCCGTGTCCAGTTTGAACTCGTGCAACATCCGGCACGGCGCCACGCCCGCCCGGGTGTAGCGCGTCATCGCCGATTTCGTCAGGCGGTGCGCCTTCTGCGATCCAAATCCCACTTGCGCGGCGACGTAGCCGTCCTTCGCTGCGGTCTTCACTTGAATGACCGGGCAAGGTCCGACTTCCAGCACCGTGACAGCAACCTGACGCCCGTTCGCGTCCCAGACTTGCGTCATGCCAACTTTCTTTCCAATCAAGCCTTCCATGGTTCCTCACCGTCCTTAAATTCGAATGGAGATGTCCACGCCGGCCGGCAGGTTGAGTTTCTTCAGCTCGTCGACCGTCTTGGCCGTCGGGCTGACGATATCGAGCAACCGCTTGTGAGTCCGCATTTCGAATTGATCCATGGACTTCTTGTCCACATGCGGACTGCGGTTGACCGTGAAGCGCTCGATCCGCGTAGGAAGCGGAATCGGCCCCACCACCTGCGCGCCTGTCCCACGGGCCGTTTCGATGATGTCACCGACGGCCTGGTCCAGAACCCTGTGGTCGTATGCCTGCAAACGGATGCGTATGCGCTGTCTTTGCATGCTCTCGTCACCTGTTCAATACGTGTTCCCTAACTGTCCGCGGCACCACGGCGAATGCATCGGGCTCCATCGTGTAGCTTGCGCGGCCACGCGATAACGACCGAAT
This sequence comes from Lentisphaerota bacterium, assembly GCA_016873675.1. Classification (NCBI taxonomy): domain Bacteria; kingdom Pseudomonadati; phylum Lentisphaerota; species Lentisphaerota bacterium. Next base: position 17,632 of record VGWG01000018.1, read on the forward strand.
CACCGTTGAATACCCAAACAACTCCGCCAATGGCACCCGTGCGCGAACGAGCTGCATGTCTCCACGCACCGTCATGTCGCACACGTGTCCGCGGCGCCCGTTGATATCCCCCATGATCTCGCCGACATGATCCGGCGGGGTCACGATGCTGAGGGACATGATCGGCTCCAGCAACTCCGGAGCCGCCGCTTGCGCAGCCTCTCGGAAGGCCATCACCGCAGCAGTCCGGAACGCCACATCCGTGGCGGATTCCTCGTCCGCGATGCCCACCTCCGTGACGCGCGCCACGACATCGGTCAACGGGTAGCGCGCAAGCACCCCCGTCAGGATGCCGTCGAGCAAGCCTTGCTCGATCCCTGCGACCAGCGCCTCGTCGGGCAGGGCCCTGCGGCTGCATGCGATTTCCACCGCATGGCCGCTGCCCCGCTCGCGCGGCGCCGCTTCCACCACGACACGGGCATAGTGGCGCTTGCCACCAAGGTCGCGGTCAAAGATATAGTCCGCCCGGCCGGTCGACGTCACGGTCTCGTAGTAGGAGACCATGGGTCGGCCGGTGTTGGCTTCCACCTTGAATTCCCGGCGGAGTCGGTCCACCAGGATTTCCAAGTGCAGCTCGCCCATTCCGCTCAGAATCAACTGCCCGGTCTCGGCATCGGTCCGAACCACGCAGGTGGGGTCTTCTGCGGAGAGCTGCTTTAAAGCGTCGTTCAATTTGTCGCGATTGGCCTGCGTCTTCGGCTCGATGGCCATGAACATCACCGGATCGGGGGCCTGGATGCGCTCAAGGGCGACCGGCTGATGTTCGGCGCACAGCGTGTCGCCCGTGGTCGCGGCCTTGAGCCCGACCACCGCGCCAATGTCCCCGGTGACGAGCTCATCGATCTCTTCCTGGGAGTCGGCGAAAAGCCGAACCAGCTTCAACACCCGCTCGCGTTCCCTGACGCGCGGATTGTAGACATTCTGCCCCTTGCGCAACCGGCCGGCGTAGATCCGGACAAAAAAGAGCTTGCCCACGTAGGGATCGGTGGCGACCTTGAAGACCAGCGCGGCAAGGGACTCGGTGTCTTCTGGTTTTCGCGTCACCGCCGCCCCGCTCTTGACATCCGTCGCCTGAATCGCCCCAACATCTGCGGGCGACGGAAGGTAGGCGACCACGGCATCGAGGAGCTTCTGCACGCCCTTGTTGCGCAGCGCCGAGCCGCACAACACGGGAACGAGCGCGTGGGCAATGACCGCGCGCCGGATCGCGGAGCGCAGCACATCGGCCGGCACCGCCGTGTCGGCCAGATAGGCCGCAAGCACCGCTTCGTCCAGCTCGCCCAGCTGCTCGACCAGATACGCGCGGGCGGCGGCGGTCCGAGCCTGCAGCGCGTCGGGGATCGGGTGCTCCTGCATCGTCCGACCCTCGTTGGCTCCATCAAACGTGAACGCGCGCATCTCGATCAGGTCGATCACGCCGCAAAAGGTCTCCGCCTGGCCCCACGGGATCATCAGCGGCACCGCATGCGCGCCGAGCTTGCTGCGGATCTCGGCCACCACGGCGTCAAAATCGGCGCCCATGCGGTCCATCTTGTTGATGAATGCGAGACGCGGCACACCGTAGGTGTCGGACTGGCGCCAAACCGTCTCGGATTGCGGCTGAACCCCGCCGACGGCACAAAAAACGCCCACCGCGCCGTCCAAGACGCGCAGTGAGCGTTCCACTTCAATGGTGAAGTCCACATGCCCGGGAGTATCGATAATGTTGATCTGGCGGCCCTGCCATGCACAGGTAATGGCGGCACTGGTGATCGTGATGCCGCGCTCACGCTCCTGGATCATCCAGTCGGTCGTGGTGTTGCCGTCGTCAACATTGCCCAGTCGATGGGTGCGACCGGCGTAAAAAAGGATACGCTCGGTCGTCGTCGTCTTGCCCGCATCAATATGCGCAATGATACCGATGTTACGGACGTCGGCCAAAGCGATAGCACGACCGGCGGACGCAGGTCCCCCAGCCTTGCCTTTCGACTCTTTCGCCTTCACGTCCATGACGCGATCACCCATCTTCCCGGTTTGTCAAAGAACAGGGGGCCGCCAGCCGGCAGCCCGTCGCGTGACTTACCACGCGTAGTGCGCAAAGGCCTTGTTGGCCTGCGCCATCTTGTGCGTATCGTCCCGTTTCTTGATCACATTGCCCTGATTGCCATACGCCTCGAGCAGCTCCATGGCCACTGCTTTCGGCATTCCCGCGCCGCGGCGCGCGCTCGCATACTGCACCATCCAGCGGAGGGCCATCGCCAACTGACGCGGCGGACGGATCTCAACCGGCACCTGATACGTCGTGCCGCCGACGCGACGCGACTTGACCTCGACCTTCGGCCGCATGTTGCAGATCGCCAAATCCAAGACTTCGAGCGGGTTCTTGCCCGTCTTGTCGGCAATCTCCGCCAATGCGCCATAAACGATCCGCTCGGCCGTCGTCTTCTTGCCGCTGATCATCAACGCATTGATGACGCGGGCAACCAACTCGCTGTTGTACTGGGGGTCCGGAACCAACACCCGCTTCTCAGAACTACGCCTTCTTGCCATAACCGTCCTGCCTCACCGTGCGTTATTATTTCTCTTCGACTTTCGGGGTCTTCACGCCGTACTTCGACCGGCCGCGATTGCGGCCGCTCACGCCGAGGCTGTCCAGCGAGCCGCGCACAATGTGGTAACGGACACCCGGCAAATCCTTGACGCGGCCGCCGCGCACCAGCACCACGCTGTGCTCCTGCAAATTGTGCCCCTCGCCCGGAATGTACGCGCTGACTTCGTAACCGGTCGTCAGCCTCACACGCGCCACCTTGCGCAACGCCGAGTTCGGTTTCTTCGGTGTCTGGGTCTTCACCACGAGGCAGACCCCGCGGCGCTGCGGACAAGACTTGAGCGCAGGTGATTTGCTTTTGTTGCGCAGGGGGCTTCTCCCCTTGCGCACCAGTTGGTTCGTCGTCGGCATACGTGCCCTTTCAATTTCCCACAAAACGGAGGTGGAGGTTAGCAGAGCGGCCTGCACAATGCAAGCGCAAAAATACTAACCCAGTAAATCATCGAGTGTACGTTCCTGTTCCACGGGCTGTTCGATGCCCAGCGCCTCATCAGACAACGGCTCAGCCAAGGCCACCAGCTTGATGTGCCGGTGCAACGGGAAGCCCGTGCCGCCGGGGATCAAATGGCCGAGAATGACGTTCTCCTTGAAGCCGTTCAGCCCGTCCACGCGCCCGATCGTCGCCGCATCGGTCAGGATGCGGGTCGTGTCCTGGAACGACGCGGCCGAGATGAAGCTGTCGGTCTCGAGCGACGCCTTGGTGATGCCCAGCAGGGCCGGCTGCGCTTCAGCCGCGCGCTTGCCCTCGGCTATCACCGCCTCGTTGATCGCGATGAACTCCTGCCGGGAGACCTGCTCGCCCCAGAGGAAGTCGGTGTCGCCGGGGTTGGTGATGCGCACCTTGCGCAGCATCTGCCGGACGATAATCTCGATGTGCTTGTCGTTGATCTCCACGCCTTGCATCCGGTAGACCTGCTGCACCTCGTTAACGAGGTACTTTTGCAGTTCCTGAGGGCCGCACACGTCGAGGATCTCCTGCGGCACCACCGGGCCTTCGGTGAGCTGCTGCCCCTTGCGCACATGGTCGCCCTTGTACACCACGATGTGCTTGCCCATCGGAATCAGATGCTCCTCGGCGGCACCGGTTACTTCGTCGCGGATGATCAGACAGCGCTTGCCGCGCTGGTTCGGCCCGAAATCGACGAGCCCCTCGATCTTGGCGATCTCCGCCGCGTCTTTCGGGTGCCGCGCCTCGAACAACTCCGCGACGCGGGGCAGACCGCCGGTGATGTCGCGGGTCATCGCCTCCTTGCGCGGCGTCTTCGCGATCAGCATGCCGGGGGTGACCAGGTCGCCCTGCTTGACCATGACGTGGGCGCCGGCAGGGATGTGGTAGGAGCCCAGCGTCGTCTTGGACCGGGGGTCGGTGACCACGACCTGCGGGTGGAGGTCTTCCTTGGTGTCCAGCACGACGAGCGAGCGCGTCCCCGTGGCCTCGTCGCGGTCGCTCTTGACCGACACATCATCAACAAAATCATGAAACGAGACCACGCCCTCAGCCTCGGCCAGAATCGGCACGGAGTGCGGATCCCAGATCGCGATCCGATCACCCTGCTTGACGGTCGCGCCCTCTTCGACCGAAAGCACCGCGCCCATTTGCAGGGTGTAGGTGTCGACTTCCCGACCCGCGTCGTCGACCAGCGTCACCGCACCGTTCTTGTTCAGCACCAGGAGTTGGCCGTCCCGGTTGCGCACCGTGCGCAAATCCCGGTATTCGACGCGGCCCGACTCCTTGGCGATCTGCTCCGGCGTGCGGGCGACCATCGAGGCCGTGCCGCCGATATGGAACGTGCGCATGGTGAGCTGGGTGCCGGGTTCACCGATCGACTGCGCGGCGATGATGCCCACTGCGGCGCCGATTTCGACCGGGCGGCCCGTGGCCAGATCACGACCGTAGCATTTGGAGCACATCCCCCGGGGCGCGTCGCAGGTGAGTCCGCTGCGGATCCACACCCGCTCGACACCCACATCCTCGACGCGCTTGGCCAGAACCTCGTCAATCTCCTCGTTGGCCCGCACGATCACCTCGCCCGTCGTGGGGTGGAGGACATCGTACAGCGAGGTCCGTCCCAGCATGCGCGTCCGGAGGTGGAGAACCTCTTCATCACCCTCGACCACAGCCTCCATCTCGATGCCATTGACCGTGTTGCAGTCTTGGATGGTGATGATCACATCCTGCGAGACGTCCACCAGCTTGCGGGTCAGATACCCCGCGTCGGCGGTCTTCAAGGCCGTATCGGCCAGACCCTTGCGGGCGCCGTGGGACGAGACAAAATATTCGAGCACCGATAGCCCCTCGCGGAACGAGGCGATGATCGGGCGCTCAATGACTTCGCCCGAGGGCTTGGCCATCAGGCCGCGCATGCCGGCGAGCTGTCGGATCTGGGCCTTGGATCCGCGCGCCTTGGAATCGACCATCATGAACACGGGGTTGGTTTCGGCGGGTGCCGGGTTATCCAGAGAGACGTTCAGATCGATCGCCTTGTACAGCTCGTCAGCGACCCGCTCAGTGGTGCTGTTCCAGATGTCGCAGATCTTGTTGTGCCGCTCGCCATCGGTGATCACGCCCAGATGGTGCTGCTTTTCGACGGTCTCGACCTCGGCGCCCGCGCTCGCGAGCAGCGCATCCTTCTCGGGAGGCCGGATCATGTCCTTGAGCCCCATCGAGATGCCGGCCAGGCAGGCATGGTTGAAGCCGAGTTCTTTGAGCTGGTCCAGCACGATGACGGTGCGGTTGTGTCCGGCCACTTGGTAGCAATGCAGAATCAGGTCGCCCAGCTTGCTCTTGTCAATCTTGTCGTTCACAAAGCCGAGCTCGGCAGGCCACACCTCGTTGAACACGATCCGGCCAATCGTCGTATCGATCACCGTCGCCTCGCGGTTGCCATAGCGGCGCGCCGGCATGCCAAAATCGGGATTGCGGAACCGCACGCGCGTGTGCAGGTTGACCACGCCCTCAGCAAGCGCCAGATGGGCCTCGTCGGCGCTGCCGATGACCGGCAGACGCTCGCCAGCAGCCGTCTTGCCCTTGCCCACAATCCGCCCGGCAAGCTTGTCCTGCTGGCTGGGGATCGTCAGGTAGTAGATGCCGAGCGCCAGATCCTGCGTGGGCGTCATCGTCGACTTGCCTGAGGCGGGCGAGAAGATCGAATGGGTGGACATCATCAGCAGACGGCTTTCGAGCTGCGCCTCGACCGACAGCGGCACGTGGACCGCCATCTGGTCGCCGTCAAAGTCGGCGTTGAAGGCGGTGCAGACCATGGGATGGATGCGAATCGCCTCGCCCTCGACCAGCACCGGCTCGAAACTCTGGATCGACAACCGGTGCAGCGTCGGCGCGCGGTTGAGCATAACGGTCTTGCCCTTGGTGACCTCCTCCAGAATGTCCCACACCTGCTCGTCATGGCGCTCGATCATCTTGCGCGCCGTGCGCACGGTGTGGCAAATCCCCTTCTCCTTGAGTCGGCGAATGATGAACGGCTCAAAAAGCGTCAGCGCCATCTTCTTCGGCAACCCGCACTGGTGGAGCTTGAGCTCGGGGCCGACGACAATCACCGAACGGCCGGAATAGTCGACACGCTTGCCGAGGAGGTTCTGGCGGAAGCGCCCGGTTTTGCCCTTGAGCATGTCCGAGAGCGACTTCAGCGGGCGGTTGCCCGCGCCCGCGACGGGCCGGCCATGACGGCCGTTGTCAAACACCGCGTCAACCGCCTCCTGCAGCATCCGCTTTTCGTTGCGGATGATCACATCGGGCGTCTTGAGCTGAAGCAGGTTGCGCAGGCGGTTGTTGCGGTTGATCACGCGGCGGTACAGGTCGTTCAGGTCGGACGTTGCAAACCGGCCGCCCTCCAGCGGCACCAGCGGCCGCAGCTCGGGCGGGATCACCGGCAGCACGTCGAGGATCATCCAGTCCGGATGCGCCTCGCTGCGCATGAACCCGTCGCACACCTTCATCCGCTTGGTGATCTTTTTGCGCGTCTGCTTGCTCCGGGTGTTCTCGATCTGCTCCTCCAGATCGTGCATGAGCTGCTCGAGATTGGCCACCTGCAGGCACTTGCGGATCGCCTCGGCGCCCATCATCGCCTCGAAGGTTTCGCCGTATTTCTCCACCGCCTCGTGGTAGTCGGTCTCGGAGAGCAGCTGCATCCGCTTCAGCGGCGTCTCCCCCGGATCGGTCACGAGGTAGTCTTCGTAGTAGAGCACCCGCTCGAGCGAGCTGGTGGAGAGGTCCAGGATGAGCCCGATACGGCTCGGGTTGCACTTGAAGAACCAGATGTGCGACACCGGCACGGCCAGCTCGATGTGGCCCATCCGCTGCCGCCGCACGCGCGAGACCGTCACCTCGACGCCGCAGCGGTCGCACACCACGCCCTTGTGCTTGATCCGCTTGTATTTGCCGCAGGCGCATTCCCAGTCGCGGGTCGGACCGAAGATCCGCTCGCAGAACAGGCCGTCGCGCTCAGGGCGGTACGTGCGGTAATTGATGGTTTCCGGATTTCGCACCTCGCCGTGGCTCCACGAACGGATCGTTTCCGGCGACGCCAGGGTGATGCTCACCGCATCGTACTGCGCCGAGTCAAACATCCCGAACAATTCTCTGGCTGCGTAAGCGTTCAACGTCTACCTCCCTCGTCTTCGTCGCGTTATCGCGTTAGATCAGATTCGCAGCGCGGGATGCGGCGGCAATCGCCAGCTCCTGCTGTGGCGCGCCGTCGCCGCCGAGGAGCTTCATGTCGAGGCACAAGCCGCGCAACTCGTGCATCAGCACCGAGAAGGACTCGGGCATGCCGGCATCGAGGCTGTTCTGGCCCTTGACGATCGCCTCGTAAATCCGGGTCCGCCCCGCCACATCGTCCGACTTCACGGTGAGCAGCTCCTGCAGCGCATAAGCCACGCCATAGGCCTCCAGCGCCCACACCTCCATCTCGCCCATACGCTGGCCGCCGTACTGGGCCTTGCCGCCCAGCGGCTGCTGCGTGACCAGCGAATACGGGCCCGTCGCACGAGCGTGGATCTTGTCGGTAACCAGATGGTGCAGCTTGAGCATGTAGATGTCTCCGACCACCACGCGCTGGTCGAACGGCTCCCCCGTGCGGCCGTCGTAGAGCACCGACTTGCCGTCGGTGTTGATCCACGCCTGTTTGCCGACCGTCTTCTCCTGCTCCTTGCGTGCTTTTTTCAGCAGGGCGTCAATCTCGTGCTCCTTGACGCCGTCAAACACCGGCGTCGCAGCGTACAGCCCCAGGACGCGGCAAGCGCATCCCAGGTACGTCTCGAACAACTGGCCGATGTTCATGCGCGACGGAACGCCCAGCGGGTTGAGCACGATGTCAACCGGCGTGCCGTCAGGCAGGAATGGCATGTCGCAATCGGGAACAATTTTGGCCACCACGCCCTTGTTGCCGTGACGACCCGCGAGCTTGTCTCCCACCGACAGGTTCTTCTTCTCGGCGATGAAGACGCGCACCTGCTTGATGACGCCGCCCTCCACGATTCCGTCCATCTCCGCGCCGAAATCGTCGTCGCTCTGCGCGTTGATCTCGGCAAACTTCGGCCGGTACTCCTCTATGATCTCGGAAATCTTCTGCTGCACCGGACTGCTCTCGATCTGGATGTGGCTGTAGGCCTTGGCCAGCCGGTTCAGCAGCGTCTTGGTGATCTTCCGGTTGCAGGGAATGATGATGTCGCCGGTGTCGATGTCTATCACGTCGAGCGGAATCTTCTCGCCCAGCAGAATGTTGCTGAGGGCCGTCGTGAGATTATCCTCAACCTGCTGCAGCTTGCGCTTGCGCTCCACCTCAATGTCGCGCAGCTCCTTGCGAGACTCCCCCTCCGGCGCCTGCCCGGCGGCGGGCGCGCCGCGCCGCGGGACCTCGGCGGCGGCGGTGATGCGAACATCCATGACAATCCCGTACGTGCCGCTCGGCACCGTCAGTGAGGTGTCGCGAACATCGGCGGCCTTCTCCCCGAAGATCGCGCGAAGCAGCCGTTCCTCGGGGGCGAGCTCCGTCTCGCTCTTGGGGGTGATCTTGCCCACCAGGATGTCGCCCGGCCGCACCTCCGTCCCGATCCGCACCACGCCGTCGTGACCCAGATTTTTGAGCGCCTCCTCGCCGACGTTCGGGATGTCGCGCGTGATTTCCTCCGGGCCGAGCTTGGTGTCGCGCGCGCCAACCTCAAAATCCTGAATGTGAATCGACGTGAACACGTCGTCGCGCACCATGCGCTCGCTCAGGAGGATCGCATCCTCGAAGTTGTAGCCGCTCCAAGGCATGAACGCCACCCGCAGGTTCTTTCCGAGCGCGAGCTCGCCGTCCTGGGTCGCCGGCCCGTCGGCCAGCACATCGCCGCGCTTGACCGGCTGCCCGACCTTGACGATCGGCTTCTGATTGAAGCAGGTGCCCGCGTTCGAGCGGCGGAACTTCTGCAACACCGCGCGCTGCACCCCTTTGGCGGCCTTCTGCCGGTTGGCCGGCAGCCTGCCGTCCTCGGTCACCACGATCTCGTTGGCCGAGACGTAGGCGACGACGCCCGGCTGCTCAGCCACGATCGTCACGCGTGAGTCTGTGGCCGCGCGCAGCTCCAAACCGGTCGCCACATAGGGCCGCTCGGTCCGCAGCAGGGGCACCGCCTGGCGCATCATGTTGGCGCCCATCAACGCGCGGTTGGCATCGTCGTGTTCGAGGAAGGGGATCAGCCCCGCAGCAATGGAAATCACCTGCATCGGCGAGACGTCCATGTACTGAACCTTCGCCGGCGCCACTTCAAAGAAGTCGGCCATGTAGCGAACGTTGACCTTGGTCTCGGTCAGTCGGCCATCGGCCGCCAGCACGCTGTTGGCCTGGGCAATGACGAATTTTTCCTCTTTATCGGCCGACAGGTAATGGACCTCGTCGGTCACATGCCCATCGCGCACCACCCGGTAGGGGCTCTCGATAAATCCGAAGTCGTTGATCTGCGCATAGATGCCCAGTGATGAAATCAGCCCGATGTTCGGCCCTTCCGGGGTCTCAATCGGGCAGATGCGGCCGTAGTGCGAGCTGTGAACGTCACGCACTTCGAAACCGGCGCGCTCGCGGCTCAAGCCGCCGGGGCCCAACGCGGACAACCGGCGCTTGTGGGCCAGCCCGCTCAGCGGATTGGTCATATCCATGAACTGGCTGAGCTGGCTGCGGCCAAAAAAGTCCTGCACCACGGCCGAGAGAGACTTGCTGTTGACCAGGCGGGCTGGCGCGAGCACACCCGTCGCCGGGTCGAACAGCGTCATCCGTTCACGAATCAGCCGCTCGGTGCGGGCCAGGCCCACGCGGCACTGGTTTTCCAGCAGCTCGCCGGCCGTGCGGATGCGCCGGTTGCCGAGGTGGTCAATGTCGTCGACCGTCTGCCGCTCCATGTGGATGTCGAGCAGCAGGCGAATCGCCTCGATCACATCAATTCCCGTCTCGTCTAAAATGCGCAAGTCTGCCGGGATCTTGTCGGTCAGATTGAGCTTCTGGTTGATCTTGTGGCGGCCGACGCGCCCGAGGTCGTAGCGGCGCGGATCAAAGAAAAGCCGCTTGAGCAACTGCTTGGCATTGGACGCCGTGGCCGGGTCGCCGGGACGGAGGCGCTTGTAGATGTCCTTCAGCGCATCTTCCTCGGTGTGGGTCTGGTCCACCTGAAGCGTCCGGATGAACGTCCCCTCATCCCACGAGATGTCCACCACATCGACGGAGGTGAAGGACGCCGCCGCCATCTGCACGAGCACCGCATCGGTCACCGGATCGTACCGGCGGGCGAGGACCGCCTGCGAGTCCATGTCGATGACGTCGTCTTTGAAACAATAGTTGGCGAGCGTGTCCGAACCGGCCGCCTTCTTGACGTCCAGTTTCTTAAACGTGTAGAACAGCTTAAGCAGTTGTTCGTCCGTCCCGTAGCCAAGGGCTCGGAGAAAGGTGGTCGTGTGGAACTTGCGGCGGCGGCGGCGGCGGTCCAGATACACCCACATCACCTCGTTGGTGTCAAATTGGATCTCAATCCACGACCCACGGTCGGGGATCAGGCGCACGGAGTAGAGGGTCTGGCCGTTCGGATGAGTTGCTTTCTCACAGCAAATGCCGGGGGAGCGGTGGAGCTGGCTCACGATCACGCGCTCGGCGCCATTGACGATGAATGCGCCGTCCGGGGTCATGAGCGGGATTTCGCCCATGTAGACGTCCTCCTCCCGGATCTCGTCGCCGTCCTTGAGGCGGAAGGTCGCGTGCAGGGGCGCCGCATACGTCACGCCGCGGCTCAGCGCCTCGAGGGCGGACACCTTGGGATCGGAAAACTCATACTTCACGAAATCGAGCGTGTACCGGCCGTCATAGCTGTCAATCGGGAAGACTTCCTTGAAAATGCCGTTCAGCCCCTTGATATCCCGCTTGCCGGAAGGGACGTCGGCCTGCAGGAAGTCTTTGTAGGACCGGGTCTGGATGTCAATCAGGTCCGGCGGTAGCACAACCGCCTTCAACTTGCCGAATTCCTTGCGTTCAACCATGGTAAATGCCTCTTTGTTTTCGTCAAGGTGAGACGACGCCTGCGGCCGGTGCGCGGAAAAGAAAGAAAGGCCTGAAACCGCCCGGTCGTCACACAGGCGGTCCCAGGTTTCGTCACGTCAACGTGTTACTTCACGTCAACTTTTGCGCCGGCCTTTTCAAGCTGTTCCTTCAGCTTGGCCGCCTCTTCCTTGGTCACGCCGGCCTTCACAGTCTTCGGCGCGCCCTCGACAAGGTCCTTGGCGTCCTTCAGGCCCAGACCGGTGATCGTGCGCACCTCCTTGATGGCGCCGATCTTGTTCGCGCCGGCATCCACGAGGATGACGTCAAACTCGGTCTTCTCTTCCACCACGGCGGCGGCGGCGGCGGGGGCGGCGGCGGCAGCCACGGGAGCAGCGGCGCTCACACCCAGACGCTCTTCGAGGGTTTTCACCAGCTTGGACAGCTCGAGGACCGTCAGGCCCTCGATCCAGGTGACAAATTCATCAAACTTCGGATTGGTATCGCTCATGGTTTCCTTTTTCTTTCTGCAACCTCACGCGCAGGGCGCGTGCGGTGTACTGTGTGCCAGGCCGCCCGGACACCCGTCCGTCCGACCTGAGCGGAGTTTTACGCCGCGTTGTTCTTCTTGTCTTCGATCGCCTTCAAGACGTACAGCAGGCTGCACACCTTCTGGCTGAACACGCCAACCAATTGCGACATCGGCGCAGCCAGTGTTCCCGCCACCATGGCGTACAACACGCGCCGGGGCGGAATCGTGGTCAACGCGTCAACATCGCCAGCTGTGAGGCGCTTGCCGTCGAGGCAGGCGCCCTTGACTGAGGCCTTGTCGTGCGTCTTGATGAACGCGACCAACATCTTGGCGACCTCGGCGACATCGCCGGTTCCGGTCACCATCGCCGTCGGACCCGTCAAATAAGGCGTCACGTCCTCCCAGCCCAGCGACTGGGTCGCCTTGCCGAGATAGGTGTTTTTGACAACCATGACGCGGGACTTCAACGGCGCGAGCGTCGTGCGCAGCGCCGTCAGTTCCGCGACCTGCAGACCGCCGTAATTCATCACGAACGCGAAATCCGCTTCCTGCAGACGCGTGGTGACTTCCTCAAGAATGGATTCTTTTTCAGCTCTCATGTGACGTTACTCCTTGATGTCGACGCGGACGCCGACACCCATCGTCGAACACAGCGTGCAGGAACGGAAGAAGGTGCCCTTGGCGCCGGCCGGCCGCTCCGCCCGAAGGGCTTCCAAAACCGCATGCACGTTGCCGACGATCTTGTCGGCGTCGAAACTCCGCTTGCCGCAGAGCACGCACACGTTGCCGTTGCGGTCCATGCGAAACTCGACCTTGCCGCCCTTGGCCGCCGTCACCGCCGGGCCGACATCGTCGGTAACCGTGCCGGTCTTGGGGTTGGGCATCAGGCCGCGGGGACCGAGGACGCGCCCGAGCTTGCGGACCTCCTTCATCGCGTCGGTCGTCGAAATCGCCACATCAAAATCGGTCCAGCCGCTCTTGACTTTCTCGATCAGGTCGTCATAACCCGCCTCGTCGGCGCCTGCGGCCCGCGCGGCGTCGGCCTGGGCACCCGCCGCGAAGACGATCACGCGCAGCTTCTTGCCCGTGCCGTTCGGCAGACTCACCGTGCCCCGCACGGTCTGATCGGATTTCGATGTGTCCACGCCCAGCCGCAAGGCCAGCTCGACCGTTTCGTCGAACTTCGCCGCCGGGTTGGCCTTGATGAACGCCACCGCCTGCTCCAGAGTCACCGGAGCCGTGGGGGCCTTCTCCTTGATGCTGCGATACTGTTTTCCATGCTTTGCCATAGCGCGTCACCCCTTAGTCTACGATCTCCACGCCCATGCTGCGCGCGGTGCCTTCGACCATCCGCATCGCCGCCGCTTCGTTCGATGCGTTCAGGTCCTGCATCTTCAGCTTCACGATCTCACGGACCTGGTCGCGGGTGACGGTGCCGACCTTGTCACGGTTCGGAACGCCCGATCCCTTGGCGAGGTTGCCGAATTTCTTCAGCAGCGCCGACGCCGGCGGGCTCTTCATGATGAAGGTAAAACTGCGGTCCTGATAGACCGTGATCACCACGGGGATGATCATGCCTCCCTTGTCTTGGGTCTTGGCGTTGAAATCCTTGCAAAACGCCATGATATTGACGCCCTGCGCGCCCAGCGCGGGGCCGATGGGCGGCGCGGGATTTGCGGCACCTGCAGGTATCTGCAGACGAACGATGCCCGTAACTTTCTTTGCCATAATGAATGCCCTTTGTCAGTTGAGGCCCTCCCGGTTCCCACCCGGTCCAAACGAGCCTGCGGTTGACGTCCGTTTCCCGGCCCTAGGAGACAACCCGCTCCACCTGCCAGTACTCCAGATCGACCGGGGCGGTGCGTCCGAATATCGCCACCGACACCTTCAGCTTGCCCCGGTCAGGATCTACTTCTTCAACGGTTGCGGAGAAGTTCATGAACGGTCCGTCCGTGATCTTCACCGTTTCGCCCGGCTCGAAGACGACCTTCGGCCTGGGCTTCTCCTGCTTCGCTTCCACATGGTTCACGATCGCATCCACCTCCGCCGCCGAAAGCGGACCGGGACGAGCGCCCCCAATGAACCCAATCACGCCGGACACCTCACGGATGAAGCGCCACGTCGGCTCAAGCAACTCTTTCGCATCGTCGTAAAGCGCCAGGTTGATGAAAACGTAACCCGGGAAGAACTTACGCGTCACGGTTGTCTTGACACCGTTCTTCGTCTCGGTCACCTTCTCGGTCGGCAGGATCACCTCGCCAATGTATTCCTGCATCTCCTTCTCGCGGACCTGCGCCTCGATGGTGCGCTTCACCTTCTGCTCCTGACCGGTCAACGCTTGCAGCACAAACCATTGTTTTGTCATCTCGGGTCCCCGCTCAGGTGTGGATGAACTGAAGTACCGCCTGAATCACCTTGTCGTAAACCAGTACAACAATCGCTAGCATGACGATGAAGACGATCACCACGACCGTCGACTCGATCAGTTCCTGGCGCTCCGGCCAAGTCACCCGCCTGAATTCGGCGCCAACCTCTCCAAGGAAGGCGTGAACGCGCTGACCCAACGTTTTCTCTTTGACCATCGGAGCCCCCGATTGCGTTGCTACTCAATATCCTGTGCCAAACCGGTCTCCCCGGCGAGGAATGCGGCGGTTGGACAAAACTGGCAGGCCAGGAGGGAATCGAACCCCCAACAACCGGTTTTGGAGACCGGTGCTCTGCCAATTGAGCTACTGGCCTGCGGAAATGCCTGCTTGCGTCACTTGGTTTCCCGGTGCAGCGTGCGCTTGCGCTCGGATGAACAGAACTTCTTGATCTCCAAGCGGTTCGTCATCGTGCGCTTGTTGCGCGTCGTCGTGTAGTTGCGCCGCTTGCATTCCGTGCAAGCCAAAATTGCGAGTTCTCTGGCCATGATGCCTGCTCCGTTCCTGTTCGCGGCGCGGCCGGGCGCCAAAGCCCGGCCGCACCCGCGCGCACGAACCGTTACTTCGTGATTTTCGTGACTGTGCCGGCGCCGACCGTGCGGCCACCCTCGCGAATGGCGAAACGCATCTTCTCCTCGAGCGCCACCGGCGAGATCAGCTTGACCGCAATCGAGATGCTGTCGCCCGGCATCACCATCTCCACGCCCTCAGGGAGAGTGATGTCGCCGGTGACATCGGTCGTGCGGATGTAGAACTGCGGACGGTAGCCCTTGAAGAACGGCGTGTGACGGCCGCCTTCGTCCTTGCTCAACACATACACCTCGCCGTTGAACTCGGTGTGCGGGGTGATCGTGCCCGGCTTTGCCAGCACCTGGCCGCGCTCCACATCCTCTTTCTTGATGCTGCGCAGCAGACAGCCGACGTTGTCGCCCGCCTGCCCCTGATCCAGCAGCTTGCGAAACATCTCGACGCCCGTCACCACCGTCTTCACCGTCGGACGCAGTCCGATGATCTCGACATCCTCGTTCACCTTGATGACACCGCGCTCAATGCGACCAGTGACCACGGTGCCACGGCCTTCAATCGAGAACACGTCCTCAATCGGCATCAAGAACGGCTTGTCCAGCACACGCGCCGGCGCGGGGATGTAGGAGTCCAGCGCCTCCATGAGCTTGGTAATGCAGACGCACGCCGGATCGTCCTTGGTCGTCGCCTGCGAGGCGGGGAGCGCGCTGCCGCGGACCACGGGAATGTCGTCCCCGGGATATTCGTACTTCGAGAGCAGCTCGCGAATCTCCATCTCGACCAGGTCGAGCAGTTCGGTGTCGTCCACCAGATCGACCTTGTTCAGGAACACCACGATCGCCGGCACGCCCACCTGGCGGGCCAAAAGAATGTGCTCGCGCGTCTGGGGCATCGGGCCGTCGGCGGCCGAAACCACCACGATGGCGCCGTCCATCTGCGCCGCGCCCGTGATCATGTTCTTCACGTAGTCGGCGTGACCCGGACAGTCCACGTGCGCGTAGTGGCGGTTCTCCGTGCCGTATTCGACGTGCGACGTCGCAATCGTCAGAATTTTGGTTGGATCGCGGCGGCCAGCCGATTCCGATGCCTTGGCAACCTGATCGTAGGCGATGAACTCACAATAACCCTTGAGCGACTGCACGCGGGTGATGGCGGCGGTCAGCGTGGTTTTGCCATGATCAACGTGGCCGATGGTCCCGACGTTGACATGCGGCTTCTCGCGTTTGAAGGCTTCTTTTGCCATGATTTTTCTCCTGTGTACTTCCCAAGCCGTTTTGCGAGCTGGAGCCCACGAGCGGGATTGAACCGCTGACCTCGTCCTTACCAAGGACGTGCTCTACCAACTGAGCTACGTGGGCTCGAAGACCACCCCACTTCTGCCGTGGGGCAAAAAACCCCCAACCCATCACCTACACCCCTCCAGCGACATGCGCCAGCGGTTTGTCCGATCAGAGCAGAGCCTTTTCTCGCCTGTTATTAACTGTTAGCCAGCTCTCGATCTGGCCAGAAACGGTTCCAGCTAGAGCGAAAACCCAGACACTTTACACAAAACCACCCGCCAGTGTCAATAGCGAAAAGAATTTCTTTTCTTGTGCAATCGCCATTGACACCGCGCGGAGCAAACGGTATAGTATCCGCCGTTTCTGCTTGCCCGTCCATCTTGGGGGATTAGCTCAGTTGGTTAGAGCACTTGCTTGACATGCAAGGGGTCACTGGTTCGAGTCCAGTATCTCCCACCAAATAAGATCGGAGGCTCCGGCTTTCGATCTTTCAGCGCGGAGCGCCTATGCACGTTGAACTCCGTTACCGTGAATTTCTCGCCGAATCACGCCGTGTGGTGGTCAAGATCGGCACGCGGGTCATCGCCCGAAAGTCGGGCCGCCCCGATCTGCTCTACCTCAAACGAATCGTGCGACAGGTCGCCGCCCTCCGCCGGCAGGGGTACGAAGTCGTCATTGTCACCTCGGGCGCCATCGGTGCGGGCATGGAGTCGCTGGGCATCTCCCCCCGCCCGACCTTGGTCGCCGACCTGCAGATGTGCGCGGCCGTCGGACAGTCTCGCCTGATGACCCAGTACGATCTGCTCTTTGCGCGCGAAAAAATGCGCGTGGGCCAGCTCTTGCTCACCCACGCCGACTTCCAGAGCCGCGTCCGCTGCGGCAACACCCGCCGTACGCTCGAACACCTGCTGCGGGCCGGCGTGATCCCCATCATCAATGAGAACGACGTCGTCGCCGACGAGGAAATCAAAGGCGTGCTCTCCTTCGGCGACAACGACTACCTCGCCTCGCTGGTCGTTAAACTGGTCCGTGCCGACCTGCTGATCATCCTGACCACCGTCGACGGCCTGCTCGCGCCGACCGGCCGCGCAGGAGCCATGCGCCGCGTCCCGTGTGTGGAGAAGCTCGGACCCGAGGTCTTCAAGCTCGTCAACCCCGGCGCCAACCCCCTCTCCAAGGGAGGCATGGACTCCAAACTCGCCGCCGCCCAGGCCGCCAGCCAGTCGGGGTGCTCCGTCGTGATCGCCAATGGCCGCCAGGCGAATGTCCTGACCGCGATCCTCAACAGCGCCGATGTCGGCACCCTGATTCTCGCCAACCCGCTGTAGCCCCAGGCGGCGGAGGAGCGGGGCAAAACATCCCGCAGTTCTCTCTCCTGAACCCGGGTTTCTCCGCGTCGAACCGGTCCGCTCAGGCCAGCCCGCGCGCGACCGCTGCGAGCAGGCCGCCGTTGAGCAGCAGCGTTTTCTGGCGGTCACTCAGGGTTGCGGTCACGGCGAATGTCGTCGCGCGGGTCACGTTGCGCACGGTGGCGCGGCCGTCGCCGGCAATGGCGCCACGGAGGTCGGTGATCTCCAGGGCATCTCCCGCGGCGATGCCGTCATAGGCGGCCGGATCCTCAAACACAAACGGCACGATGCCGAAGTTGATGAGGTTGGCGAGGTGAATGCGTTCGATACTCTTGGCGATCAGCGCCTGGACGCCGAGGTACATCGGACACATCGCCGCGTGTTCGCGGCTGGATCCCTGCCCATAACTGTCGCCCGCCACGATCACGTTGTGCCGGCCCGCGTCACGGTTGGCCGAGGCCTTGGCATAAAAGTCGCGATCCACGTTCTCGAAGACATACCGGGCGTATTGCGGGATGTTGGAGCGATACTTCAGCCGCGCGCCCGCAGGCATGATGTGATCGGTCGTGATCTTGTCGCCCACCTTGATCACCGCCACGCCCTCGAGCCGCGCAGGGAGCGGCACGCCCGCCGGGACCTTGCCGATGTTCGGACCGCGCACGATCGGCGTCCCCGCAACGCCCGTGCCCGCGGTCTCACGGAACAGAAAGAGGCTGTCATCGATCAGGAATCGCGCGGGCGCGGCAACATCGGGCAGGCCGGACACTGCGCGCGGATCGCTGATCTTTCCGGTCAGCGCGGCGGCGGCCGCGCTCTCGGGACTGACCAGATAGACGCCCGCCGACTGTGTGCCGCTGCGTCCCTCGAAATTGCGGTTGCTCGTGCGCAGGCTCACCGCGTCGGTTCCCGGCGACATGTGGTTGCCGATGCAGAAACCGCAGGCGTTCTCCAAGATCCGGACACCCGCGCCGACGAGATCCCCCAGCAATCCCTCCTGAGCCAGCATCAACACCACCTGCCGCGAGCCGGGCGCCACGCCGACCTCCACGTCGGGATGGATCTTCCGGCCCCGCAGCATGAGCGCGACCGTCTTCAAGTCGCGGTACGATGAATTGGTGCAGGAGCCGATCAGCACTTGATTGACCGTGCGCCCCGCCAATGACGCGATCGTGGCGACATTGCCCGGCGAGTGGGGACAGGCCGCCAGAGGCTCAACTGCGTCCAGGTCGATCATGACGACCCGGTCGTAGACGGCGTCGGGGTCGGCCTGGAGCTCGACCCAGTCACCCACACGGTCTTGCGCGGCGAGGAAGGCGCGGGTGACGGCGTCACTCGGGAAGACCGAGGTGGTGACGCCCAGCTCCGCGCCCATGTTGGTGATGGTCGCCCGCGAGGGCACGTCGAGCGTCGCCACACCCGAACCCCCATACTCGATCATCGCGCCCACGTTCCCCTTGGTGCCGAAGGTCCGGAGCACGTGCAGCGCCACGTCCTTGGCGGAGACCCCGGGGCGAAGCGTGCCGCTGAGGCGGACGAGGATCACCCGGGGGCTAGTCAGATGAAACGGCCCGCCGCCCATGGCGACCGCCACGTCGATGCCGCCCGCGCCAATGGCGATCATGCCGAGCCCGCCGCCCGTGGGCGTGTGCGAATCGCTGCCGAGCAGGGTCTTGCCCGGCTTGCCAAACCGCTCGGTGTGCAACTGGTGACAGATGCCGTTGCCCGGCCGCGAGTAGATCACGCCATAGCGCTGCGCGACGCTCTTGAGATAGGCGTGGTCATCGGCGTTCTCAAAACCGACCTGAATCGTGTTGTGATCGACATAGCTCACCGCCAGCTCGGCCTTCGCGCGTTCGAGGCCCATGCTCTCGAACTGCAGATAGGCCATGGTGCCGGTCGCGTCCTGCGTCAGCGTCTGATCGATGCGGATGGCGATCTCCGCCCCCGGCTTCAACTCCCCTACCACCAGATGCGCCCCGAGAATCTTCTCCACGATTGTCCTGCCCATACCCCGACACGCTCCTTTTCCGCAGCAAACCCGAAAGTGAGCCGCCAGTTTATCAGAAAATCAGAAAGAAGAGAAAGCTGAAGCTTGTGCGCCCCTTGCAAATTTCAAATTCAGGTTTCAGGTTTTGGGTGTTCATGAATGAGTGGTGTTTCCTGAAACGGGGAGATTCACCATGGCACAGAAAATATCTGAGCAGGAAGAGCGTGACGCGCTGCAGCGACAAGGACATCGACACAAGCGGGTTGCCCAGGAACAACAAGCCTGACTGACAAAACGTGAGTGAGCGCGTCGAGATAGCGCCTTTTGCTTGTTTTCTTGTCTGTTCTCCGAATAAAGATGGTCGGGGCGGCGGGATTTGAACCCGCGACTTTCAGCGCCCAAGGCTGACGCGGAAACCGCAAAAACATTAATAAAAATAACAAATAACACAACATATTAAAGATGTGTGTGTAGATGTGTGGTTTTTTTGCTTGCATTCTCTGGGAATTTCCGTCATTCTGTCACACGTCGCAACAAACAGGCGGCGGAAAGGCGGGGCGCCATGGGACTTGAGATCAGACGGGGGCGGGACGGGAAACTGCGGCGGTACTGGTACGGCCGTTATGACGTTGACGGCAAGACGACGGTGGTCAATCTCGGCGTGCTGATCAAGGGCACCCCGCCGCCGACCCTGAGAGAGACCGGCACGCGGTATTTTGAAGCGAGCAGGATGAAGGCGGAGGCGGCGCTGGAAGTGGTGCGGAACGAGGCGCGGGAGAAAGGGAACGCCGAGCACTTGACCCGCCGCCTGATCGAAAGCAAGACTGGCCGGGCCGTGGAATATGTCCGCCTGGCTGACCTGGCCGACCGCTGGCGTAACCTGCCGAGGGAGTCGAAGCCGTGCGCGTCCTGGGCGGCGCAATGCGATACGGTCTTCAAGCGCTTTGCGGCTGCGGTCCGCTGCACCTTCCTGCACGAGGTGAGCCCGGAACAGGCCGCCGCCTATATCGCAGGGTTGCGTGAACATTACACACGGCGTACGGCGCGGGGCGCGATTTTGCTGCTGCGCTCAGCCTTCGGCCGGCTGCTGCCGGCCGGGTGCGCCAACCCCTTTGAAGGTATTGTCAGCCGCAAGGGCGAAGACGAGGACGGTGACACGGTGCACCGCCGCCCCTTCACCGCCGAAGAACTGGCGCGGCTTTTCGATGCCGCGAGGCCCGATCCCTTCCTGTTCCCGCTGGTCGTGACCGCCGCCTGCACCGGGCTGCGCCGGGGCGACGTCTGCAGCCTGCCGTGGAAAGCGGTTGACTTGCGTGCGGGCACCGTGAACGTGAAGACGGCGAAGACCGGGGCGGGCGTCCAGATTCCGATCTTCCGCCCCCTGCGGGAAGTCTTCGAGGCGGCGCTCGCCGAACGCGCGGCGGGTGAGACGTATGTTTTCCCAGAGGCGGCGCGGATGTACAAGAGCAACCGGGGCGGGTTGACATGGCGGTTCAAGAAACTGGTCACTTCGATCATGCCCGACACGGAGGACGGCGAACCCGCCGGGGACGCCGCCGTCTGCGTCGGGCGGGAGGGGCTGACCGAACGCCTGCCGGAGATCGAAGCGGCCGTGGCGGGGCGGTTCCGGCCCGAGATCGCGGTGCGGATCGCGGACACCGCGAGGCGCTACGCCGGGGGCGCTTCGATCCGGGATATCGAAAAGCAGACCGGCCGGGTAAGGTCGGGGGTTTCCGCGGACCTTCACGCCGCCGAGGATGCCATCGGGCTGCGCTTTCTGCCGACCGTCGGGGTGAAGGGGAGGGCGACAGGCGGAGGACATAAGGCGCGCATCGCGCGACTGACGCGCACAAGTGCGTCTGGCCGGGTGCGAGCCGCCTCGATCATAGACTGGCACGCGCTGCGGGTGACGTGGGTGACATTGGCATTGTCGGCCGGCGTGCCTGTGGAGGTCGCCCGGTTGGTGACCGGCCACAAGACCGTCGAGATCGTGCTGCGGCACTACTTCAAGCCGGGCGCGGAGCACCTGCGGGCAGTCTTGGGCGACAAACTGCCTGCCGTCCTGACTGGCAACAACTCCCCCACCCCGCCCGCCCTTCCCGCCGGCGACAAACTGGGCGCGTTCCTGGCCGATCTGACCCCGGCCGAGCGCAA
>VGWG01000019.1 GCA_016873675.1 Lentisphaerota bacterium
TCACCCGCGCGGCGGGTGTCATCCTCCTCGGTTCATTCTGTCAGTAAGCAGCCGAACCGCTAATTACGCGATCCGTACGATTAGTGGTGTGGGAGGGGCGCTCCACAAGGGGCGTCCCTATCCCGATGGGTGTCCCATCATATCGGGATTGGGTACATCCCCCCCATGCTTCCGAAAAGGAACCGGTACGAAATCAAGAAACCGGCGATGTAGCCGCTCGGAATGCACACCGCTGACTTCGCCAGAGTTGCCCAAGCAGCAGACGCGAGCAGGCCCAGAACCCATGCCACGTCAACAATTCTGCCAGTGAGAGTCATTCCATGACACCCGTGACCTGCCATGCAGACATGGTTTTGGCAGCACCATGCCGAACCCCACAGAGCCACAGCGAACAGACAGAATATGCCTAGCGTCTGGATCCACATTGACCGTTTGAAGGCATACTGACTCCAAGGGAGCGTCATGGATAGCGCGAGAACTAGCAGGAGCGACAGAATGAGGAACAGTCCTGGGAAGATGACCCAGTTCTCTGTCGGCCGGAAACCGGCCAAGGGGTCGATCCTGAAAAGTGGGTTCATTACGAGTGGGGATGCCATGCCAAGGGCAAAGGCGATGCCCGTACGGATGCGTAAAGACCGAACTACAACTAAGATTGTCTGTTTCATTATCCCGCACCCAACATTAAATAGGCGTCCAGACGCAATACACCGGTCCAAAGGGTGAAACGGCGTACGATGCCTACGGGGGAAAGCGTACCCTGACGCCCCATACAAAGTCAATCTCCCGCTTCAAATATTCAAAACTTTAATAAAACCAATGACTTACAATATCTCCGCCCAGTTGGACCGCGCACTGCGTCAGAAAAGCGCAATTCGCCGTTTTGACGTTATGCACGGCTAGGCGGTGCATAACGGCCAGACGCAATACATAGGAGAAACGATATGAATTCGACGCAAACCGTTGATCTGAATGATGTTGACGCCTATTTTAAAAGTCGGAATTTGGTGGACGACAAGCACCGGCCGTACTGCCTGCGGTGGCTGCAGCGTTATTTGTCGGGGCCTTGGGGGACCGGACGCCTCGCCCCGAACGACGCGCTGGCGGCTTTCGCCCAGCACCTTGAACAGGACGGTCACACGGAAGAATGGCAGGTGCGGCAGGCGGTCCGGTCGGTGGAAATCTTCCAGAAGCACTACCTACGCCACCTTCAGGAGACGGGCGCAACAGTGCCCGCCACCGTCGCGGGGAAAGGATCTATGGGGACGGACATGTGGATGAGCAGGTGCTGCAGCGCGCCATGCGCGAAGCGGTGATTCGCGCGGGCATCGCGAAACCGGCCCACGTGCATACGCTGCGCCACTCATTTGCGACGAGCCTTCTGCTGCGGGGCGTGAACATCCGCGAAGTCCAGCAGTACTTGGGGCACGCCAGCGTGGAGACGACCATGATCTACACACATGTGATCAGGGGGCTGGACAGCACGGCGCAGAGCCCGCTGGATGCGCTTGGCGTCGTGACGTAGGAAGAGGCGGCGGAGGAAGTCTGGCAAGGGAAAGACATTCCGGTTATCAGGGACTAGAATCTAAAATTGGCGGATCGACAAGGGGACACTCGAACACACACACCCACACACCCCTTTTTTCAGCTTTCAGCTTTCCATTTTCAGCTTTCTCTCCCGCAGTCTTCCTTTGACACCACCACCCCGAAACTCTATCCTTAACGCCATAACCAGCAACTATTATTACAGCACCCCATAACCCTCCAGGGCACCATGGAAAACTCCAAAGCCATCGAGATTCTCAACAGTCTGGCCGACGGCATTGACCCCTTCACCCACATCCTCTTCCCGCCGGACAGCCCCTACCAACAAGCCGACGTGGTGCGCGCCCTCTTCCTCGCCATCGAAGCCCTCAAAGCTCCGCAAGCGCCCCGCAAAGCCTCCGGCCCCGCCCGTCC
Organism: Lentisphaerota bacterium; assembly: GCA_016873675.1. Taxonomy (NCBI): domain Bacteria; kingdom Pseudomonadati; phylum Lentisphaerota; species Lentisphaerota bacterium. Next base: position 1,957 of record VGWG01000019.1, read on the forward strand.
CGCGTCCGCCAGGCTGTGGACCCCCGAAGAAGAGCAGCGCCTGCACGACGCCTTCGCCGCCCAGAAGCCGGTCTCTGAAATCGCCGCCGCCCACGAACGCACCACCGGCGGCATCACCGCCCGCCTCATCCGTCTCGGCCTGATCGAAGCGCCCCGCCACACATCCTATCCCCCCAACAACCGGGCCGCCCCCGCGCCAGCCGCCACCGCCAAAGACCTCGAAGACATGCCCTTCTAAACGTGCCCGACTAGGGGGCCTTCCTTCCAACTGATGAATCCGGAGAGATGGACATTCCTGTTGGCGGAGTCAGGACGGTGTTTGCGATTAGTGCTTATATTTACGCAGGAGAAAGAGGTAGTGTTGCTGAGTTGGAGGAGTCAGGCAGTATAAAGTGCTCAGCTATTTGTGTGTCTGACCTGTATACGGAGAAGTAAGATGGGTATCGGTGCTACGCTTTGGAGAAAGAGGAGAATACCGCGTCGTGTACATGGTATTAGCGCAATTTTGTCTTTTATCGCACTCGCATGTCTTCGCTGGATGCCAGTTTGCGGGTATGAATGGTCATTGTTCGACGAGATACTCAATATTGGTGCCTTCGCATTAAGAGCCATCGACGATGCTTCTCTCTGGGGGGGGGTGGCTGGTCGAATAGTTTACATCCTGTTTTTGAGTGTCTTCTATGGTGTCGCCGCAATCGTTTGTGGTTGGATTGTTGCGTGTTGTGCCACGCTATTCAGTACGATCATCAGGAGGTCCATCGGGGTCAGCCCTGAAAATAACAATTAAGCATAGACTCCCGCTGTTCAACCTTTACCCTCGCCCGTGCGCCCACTGTGTGGGTGCACGAAAGGCACCCACCACACGCCCGCTCCCGTCGCCCGCCACCCGTTTCGGTGCCTCCCCGAGGCGCCTGGTGGCCTTCCCGCTGACCGCCGCGGGTCCTGCCACACCCTCGGCAACCCCGGCCACCGCTGCGGCCTGAGGGGCCTCCGCGATCATCTCCCGGCTCCATTCCGATCCGGGCCGCCACAGATAGACCCCGCCCGCGGCCGCCGAAGCATCCGTCCACATTCCCAACGCATGCCCTCTCCGTACTCGCCCGCAGGCCCGTCTTGTGCGTCGCAACTAGGTGTGCTATCGTTTGACCATCTTTTGCTGCTCTTTTATGGAAAGAAAAACCATGACATTTGAAGAACGCTTCGAAAAGCTCGAACGCGAACTCGCCGCAGCAACACGGCGCAATCGCTGGACGCTGTCCGCCGCTGTCTTAGTGCTGGTGGGTCTGGTAACAGCTCACAGCGTCATCCCTCCTGCGGATGGCTTCATAGCCCGCCGCGGTTTTATCGTTACAGACGAGCAAGGGAGGGAACGCATCAGACTGGCCGTGAATTCAGACCAAACCACCCTCGACGGGGCCCCCGCGCTGGAAATATCAGACGCACAAGGGATCTGCCAGGTCAGCCTGGAGGTGCGTCGGGGGTCACCCTACTTGAGCATGCATGACGCGCAAGGGAGGGGTTTCACGCAGCAAGTGAATGCCGAGGGCAAACCCGAACTGGGGATGTTCAACGCGCAAGAGAGACCCCGCCACATCACGCTGGATGTGGGTACCAACGGCAACCCCGTCTTAATAATGCGGGACGATGCGCGTCAACCGGACGGCGTAGAAATCTTCCGCGACGGAAGTTGGCTCCGGTGGTAGGATTCGAACCTACGACCAAGTGATTAACAGTCACCTGCGCTACCACTGCGCTACACCGGAACAAGATAAAAGCGACGCATCCGTCCCATGAGGGACAAGACGCGGCGAACTGTAACGCATTCGTGCGGGGAGTGTCAACAGGTTTCTCATGTTTTTCAGCAGTTCTAATTTTCTAATTTTGATTGCATCCTGCCGGTCGAAATCGAAATCGCTATCGGTATCGGGGTCGAATTTCGGCCTTTTTCGTCGATCCCGATCCCGATATCGATTTGGATCCCGATATCGACGACCATAATTAGAATTGCTGCATGTTTTTTGCTGTCGCCTCTTTGGGCTTGAAACAGGGACCACGCTGCGATATAATCTCCGGCAATACAACGCAATGTCTTCAGGGCAAGGTGACCCCGTACACGCAGGGGAATTCCTGACCGGCGGTAAAGCCCGCGACTGGCACGGCCGATGCGCGCCACTGATACGGTGAAACTCCGTGGCCGACAGTACAGTCTGGATGTAAGAAGACAACCGGCGGCGCATTGCGCCCCCGAAACGCCCTGACGCCTGCCGCGTCCGGGCGTTTTGTTTTGATGGGAATACCGCATGAGCGCACTTTTTGACGATGTCGAAGTCTGTATCGGCGCGATCCGCGAAGGGCAGATGGTCGTGGTGGCCGACGATGAGAACCGCGAGAATGAGGGCGACCTGATCGTCGCAGCCGAGAAGGCGACCCCTGCGGCTGTGAATTTCATGGCCGCCCATGGCCGCGGACTGGTCTGTGTGCCGCTCACCCGCAGCCGCTTGGAGCGGCTGGGCATCGGACGCATTCCGCTGAAAAACCGAGGCGACGCCTACTCCACCGCATTCATGGACTCGGTGGACGCCACGGCCGCGCACGGCGTGACGACCGGCATCAGCGCCGCCGACCGCGCCGCCACCATCCGCATGTTGGTCGGCCGCGACACGACGGCGCATGACTGGGTCAGCCCCGGGCATGTTTTTCCGCTCGAAGCTCGCGAGGGCGGCGTGCTGGTGCGCGCGGGCCACACCGAGGCCGCCGTCGATCTGGCGCGCCTCGCGGGGCTGCAACCCGCTGGCGTCATCTGCGAAATCATGCTCCCCGACGGCTCCATGGCCCGGCTTCCCCAGTTGCGCGAGTTTGCCACGCGCCACGGTCTCAAGATGGTCTCCATCGCCGACCTGATCGCCTACCGCCGCAGCCGTGAGCGCTTGGTCGAAATGGTCGAGGAGGTCGACATGCCGACCGCCCATGGCCATTTCCGCCTGCGGATGTACCGTGCCTGTCTCGACGGCAAGGAGCACATCGCGCTGATCAAGGGCGCTGTCGCGGCCGCCGCCGAACCGGTCTTTGTGCGCGTCCACAGCGAATGCTTCACCGGCGACGTGCTTGGCTCGGCCCGCTGCGACTGCGGCATGCAGCTTCACGCGGCCATGGAGCGGATCGAGCGCGAGGGATGCGGCGTGGTGCTGTACATGCGCCAGGAGGGTCGCGGCATCGGCCTCGCCAACAAGCTGCATGCGTACAAGCTTCAGGAGGGCGGCCTCGACACGGTGGAGGCAAATGAAAAGCTTGGCTTTGCGCCTGATTTGCGGGATTATGGCGTCGGCGCCCAGATTCTCAAGGATCTGGGGCTCACCCGGATCCGACTGCTGACCAACAATCCGCGAAAGGTGGTGGGGCTTGCCGGCTACGGACTCGAGATCGTCGAGCGCGTCAGCCTGATAGCCCCGGCGGGCGCGCATAACACGCGCTATCTGGAAACAAAAAAGCGCAGGCTCGGGCATGCGCTGTGAGCAGCATGAAGCACGGTTGAACACAGAAGGGAGTCATCCATGGCCTATCGTCTGATCGAGGGAGATTTGAATGCGGCAGGGCTGCGCGTGGCGCTGGTCGTCAGCCGCTTCAACAGCTTTTTGACCACGCACCTGCTGAAGGGCGCCGTCGACTGCCTGGTGCGGCACGGCGGGGCGGAGGCGGATATCACCGCCGTCTGGGTTCCCGGCGCGAATGAGCTTCCGCTGGTTGTGGACAAGCTCGCGGCATCGGGACGCTATCACGCCGTCGTCGCCCTCGGCGCGGTGATCCGAGGCGCCACGCCGCATGCCGACCTGATCAACACTCAGGTTTCCAAATCCCTCGCCGCCATCGGGCTCCGAACCGGCGTCCCCGTGCTCAACGGCGTGGTCTGCGCCGAGACGATCGAGCAAGGGATCGAACGCTCCGGTACCAAGGCTGGCAACAAGGGATGGGATGCCGCCCTGGCCGCAATCGAGCTGTCCTCGGTTCTGAAGCAGATGGCATAACCGACGGAGACGCATCATGTCTGACTTCAAAAAACGGCGCCACGCCCGCGAGTGGGCCGTGCAGATCCTGTTTCAAATCGACATGAACCGCCCCTCCGAGCTGGATCCGATCCTCGCGGCCTTCTGGTGCCAGTTGGTCGCCCGCACCCAGGAGGAGCAGGCTGACGCTGACCGCGCCGGGACCGCCCCCGAGCCACTGCCTGCAGAAGCCGCCCTGAATGCCGTCGCACCCGAGAAGCTCCGTCAGTTTACCGAACGGCTCGTCCGCGGGGTGACCACAAACCGTGAGTCCATTGACGAGAAGCTCTCGTTTTACACCCAGAACTGGCCGTTGCACCGCATGGGTGCCGTGGACCGCAATGTTCTGCGTCTCGCCATCTACGAGATGTTCTTCGGCGGCGAGGTACCTGCCGTGGTCTGCATCAACGAGGCGGTGGACCTGGCAAAATTCTTCAGCAGTTCCGAGTCGGGGCGGTTTGTCAACGGCATCCTGGACCGCGCTGCCAAGGACGCGCCGCGGGTGATAAGGAAATGACATGGTGAACGCCGATATCCGATGGATGCGGCGCGCGCTAACCCTCGCACGCCGCGGCGAAGGCGCCACGCGGCCGAATCCGCCCGTGGGCGCGGTGGTCGTTCGCGACGGCCGGAAGCTGGGCGAAGGATGGCACGCCCGCGCGGGGCTGCCGCATGCCGAGGTTGAGGCGATCGCCGCCTGTCGCGGCGACCCCGCAGGCGCCACGCTGTACGTGACGCTCGAACCGTGCTCGACTCAGGGCCGCACGCCCCCCTGCACCGATCTGATCATCCGCACCGGCATCACTCGCGTGGTCAGCGGCTGCCCCGATCCCAATCCGATCCATGCGGCGCGGGGCTTTGACGTGCTGCGGCGCGCCGGCATCGCGGCCGATGTCGGCTGTTGCGGAGAGGCGTGCGCCGGGCTGATCGCCCCCTTCGCCAAACGCCTGGCCGAAGGGCTACCGTATGTGACGCTGAAATTGGCGATGACCCTCGACGGCAAGATCGCCGACCGCCACGGCCGTTCGCAGTGGATCACCGGCGAGACAGCGCGGGGCTTTGTGCAGGAACTGCGGCGGCGCGCCGACGCCGTCATGGTCGGCGCGGGCACAGTCTGCGCCGACGACCCGGCGCTGACCTGCCGTCTCCCCGGCTGCGGCGACCGCTGGCGGGTGGTGATTGACGGGCAGGGCCGCGTCAAGCCCGGCGCGCGCATCTTCAACGATGGTGCCGCCGGCCCGACGGTGGTCTGCACGGCGTCCGGGGTCCCCCACCCCGTCGCCGCCGCCGCCTGTCGCAACACCGTGCAGGTTTGGCCGTTTGCGGCGCGCAACGGACGCTTCTCTCTGCGCGCGGCCCTTAAGCGGCTCGCGTCGGCCGGGCTGATGCACGTCTTGTGCGAAGGCGGCGGCGCACTGGCCGGTGCCCTGCTGCGCGCCGACTTGGTGGATGAATGCGTGATCGTTCTGGCGCCAGCCTTTCTCGCCGACCCGCGGGCGACGGGAGTCGCGGGCGCCGGCTTCCTGCTTGATCGGATGCCCCGTTTTACCCTCGCGGAAACGCGCGTGTTCGGCAACGATGTCATGATCCGCGTCACACGGAGGCGCTCATGTTCACCGGTTTAGTGCAACGGCTGGGCCGTTTCCACGGGCTGAGTCACAGTGCGGGCGGATGGGCGCTCGCCTGCACCCACGAGGCGTGGGATGCGCCGCTCGATGTCGGCGAGAGCGTCGCTGTGCAGGGGGCGTGCCTGACCGTGACCGGAGCACGCGCGGACGGGTTCAGCGCCGATGTGCTCGACGAGACGCTGGAGCGCACCGCGCTGCGCACGCTCGCGCCGGGTGCGGCCGTCAATCTGGAGCGCGCGTTGCGGGTGTGCGACCGTCTGGGCGGGCATGTGGTGACGGGGCACGTGGATGCGTGCGGCACGGTTGCGGCGGTGACCAGCCGCGGACGCGACCGGGTGCTGCGCGTGCGATGTCCGCACGCGCTGGCGCGGCAGACGGTGCTGAAGGGCTCGATCGCGATGGACGGCGTCAGCCTGACCGTCTCGGGCGTCGGCGACGACTGGATCGAGGTCAACGTCATCCCGCACACGTGGGAGGCGACCAGTCTCTCGGCGCGGCGCGTGGGCGACGCCGTGAATCTGGAAGGCGACATTCTGGCGAAGTATGTGGAGAAACTCTGCGGCCGTGCCGGCGGCGTCACCGAGGCCCTGCTGGCGCGGTCGGGGTTCTAGGCGTGCGATCGGGTCACTGCATCGCAGAATTGGGCAAGAAAGGGATGGGTGGGCATGACGCAGACAGGCGATACGGACGGCATCCTCTGGCACAACCGCCATGCGTGGCTAAACGGCGTGGATCTGGATGTCGAGTTGCTGCAGGCCGAACAGGAGGGACGCGATCTCACGTCGGTCCGGCCGTTGATCCGCAGGCTGCAGAAGGCCAAACGCGATCCGGGCGCGGGAGCGATGCCGCTCGGCGGCGAACGCGGCACGGCGTGGCTGGCGGGATATGTCCGGCTGGCCGAAGCGATCCAGGCCCTGCCGCTGCGGACCGGCTACCCCTACGACGAGCCGGACGCGCTTGACGCCATCCGCCAGGCCCGCTCACCGGCGGCGATCCGCGTCCCTGCCTGGACGGGAACCGCCAAACAGTTCGGCGACAAGCTGCACGGCGGGCTGCTCGGGCGCATCTGCGGCTGCCTGCTCGGCAAGCCGGTCGAGGGCTGGTACCGCACGAGCATCGAGGTGACGGCGAAAAGCACCGGAAACTGGCCGATCAGCCGGTATCTGCGGACACCAACCAAGACGATGGCCGCGCGAATCGACCGGCTCAAACCGGTCCAGAAGTTTGATTGCACGCGGGCCGCGAACCTGAAAAACCGGTGCCTCCTGCCCCACATCAGCGGCATGATCGAGGACGATGACATCAACTATACGGTGCTGGGACTGGCGGTGCTCAAGCGGCATGGCGCCGCCTTTACCCCCCAAGATGTGGCGGCGACGTGGCTGAATGAGCTGCCGCTGCTGCACACCTGCACAGCCGAACGCGTTGCCTACCGCAATCTGGCGGCCGGTCTCGCGCCACCGGGCAGCGCAACACTCCTGAACCCCTACCGCGAGTGGATTGGCGCGCAAATCCGGGCCGACCTGTTCGGTTACGCCAATCCGGGGCGGCCGGAGCGGGCCGCCGAGTGGGCCTGGCGCGATGCCTCGATCTCGCATGTGAAAAACGGCCTGTATGGCGAAATGTGGGTCGCCTCCATGCTCGCAGCCGCCTATGTGCGCGACGACTGGGAAGCGGTGATCCGGGCCGGGCTCGACCAAATCCCGGCACACTGCCGCCTGCGGGAGGACGTGGAGACCATTCTTGCGCTGTGGGCGGATGGCGCCGATTACGGGATCGTCTGCGAATACATCCACGCCCAGTGGAACGAGCGGCGCTCACACGACTGGTGCCACTCCAACTCCAACGCGCAGGTTGTCGCGGCGGCGTTGCTCTGGGGCGATGATGATTTCGGCCAGAGCGTCGCGCAGGCCGTGATGTGCGGCTTCGACACCGATTGCAACGGCGCGACGGTCGGGAGCCTGTGGGGCGTGATGCACGGCGCCAACCGGATTCCTGCGGACTGGACCCGGCCGGTGCGCAACACCGTGCAGACCGGCGTTTCGGGCTATCACGAAGTCGCGATTGACCGGCTGGCCGCCGAGATGGCCGCCGTGGCAGTAAATCTGAAGTAAAGGGGAGGGACTACACATGACGATTCAATTTTTCGGCGCGGCGCGAACGACCACGGGCTCCATGCATCTGGTGGAGGTTAACGGCCTGAAGATCCTGCTCGACTGCGGGCTTTTTCAAGGGCGCCGCAAAGAGTCGTTTGAGCGCAATCGCTCGCTGCCGATCGATCCGGCGCAGCTCGATTATGTGATCCTCTCCCACGCGCACATCGACCACAGCGGCAATCTGCCGACCCTGGCGCGGCACGGGTTCCGCGGCGCCGTGATCTGCACGCCGGCCACGCGCGACCTGTGCGACATCATGCTCCGCGATTCGGCCCACCTGCAACAAATGGATGTCGAGCATGTAAACAAGCGGCGGGCGGCGCAGGGAAAGAACCTGTTTGAGCCCCTCTACCTGCTGGAGCATGTTGAGCAGATTTTGACGCAATTCCAGCCCGCACCGCTCAAGCGGCAGATCGACCTGGGCAACGGTGTGAGCGTGTTGCTGCACGAAGCGGGTCACATCCTCGGCTCGGCAATCGTCCAGCTCGACGCCAGACAGCCGGACGGAACCCGGCGCAGGCTGGTCTTTTCGGGCGATCTGGGCCAGCCGGACCAGCCGATCCTCCGTCCGTATGACACGGTGTCCGATGTGGACACGCTGCTGATTGAGAGCACTTACGCTGACCGTGTCCACCCGCCCAAGGCCGACGTCATCGGCCGCCTCAAGGGATTTATTGACGACATCCATCAACAGCGTTCCAAGCTGATCATCCCCGCCTTCAGCGTCGGCCGCACACAACAGATCCTCTTTTATCTGAACGAGCTGGTCGAGAACCGCCGCATTCCGCGCACCCCCATCTTTGTGGACAGTCCGCTCTCGCTCAAGGCGACGAAGATCTACGCCGCGCACCGCGAATGCTACAGCGAGGAAGCCTCCAGCCTGATACGCGCGGGGGATGATTTCCTGCGCTTCCCCGGCCTGACCTTCATTCAGTCGACCGAGGAGTCCAAGGCGTTGAACGACCAGCCCGGGCCCATGGTGATCATCTCGGCATCGGGCATGTGCGAAGGCGGCCGCATCCTGCATCATCTCCGGAACACGGTGGGCGACCCGCGCAACATCATCCTGATTGTCGGATTCCAGGCCGAGAACACCCTGGGGCGGCGGCTCGTTGAATACGTGTCCCCGCTGCGGATCCTGGGCGACGAATTCGATCTCAAGGCGCGCGTGCATACGATCAACGCCTTGTCGGCGCACGCTGACCGGAACGCGCTGAACGCCTGGCTGGGGGCGATCACGCCGCCCGTCACCCACGCCTTTGCGATACACGGCGAAGAACCCCAGGTAATGGGGATGGGCGACGTGTTGCGCGCGCATGGCGCAAAGCACGTCCACGTGCCCAGCCCCGGCGAGCGGTTCACGGTGTGAGGAAAAAAATACCATTGCGCGCAAGCCCGTATATTTGCTAATCTGCATCCACTTTTCTCACATGGGGCGGTAGCTCAGTTGGTAGAGCATTACGTTCGCAACGTAGGGGTCGGGAGTTCGAATCTCCTCCGCTCCACCATGTTCAGTCCTTTTTGTGCACGCGGAGGGTTCCGGGTTCCGGGTTTAGTAAGCGCTTCATCCCTGGACCCTGATTCCCGTCTCTTGCAGGGGGTCTGCAAGAGCCTCCTTTGAATACTCATCAAACAAGAAGCGACCCTCTTGATAACCCGGATCATCATGACGGCAGCGCTGCTGCTGGCCTCCCTCCCCGCCCCGGCCGCTGAAGGCCAGGTGGAGACGGCGAAACTCTCTCCAGAAGTCCGCGTGGCCATTGACAGGGGTCTGGTCTTCCTCGCCAGCCACCAGCGGGACGACGGCAGAATTGAAGGCCGTGGGACCGGCGGCAGGCAGCATCCGGTGTGCGACACCGCTCTGGCGCTCATGGCCTTCATGGTCCAGGGTCACGTGCCCGGCAGGGGTGAGTATGGCAAGACAATGGACGCGGCCATCGCCTATCTCGTTAGCGTCGCGGAGACCCGCTTGGGCTACATGGGCGGAAGCATGTACGAGCACGGATTGGCCACGCTCGCGCTCTCCGAGGCGTGGGGACACAGCAAGAATACCAAGATTCGCGATGCGCTCCGGGCCGCAGTTGATGTGACCTTGCGCGCGCAGAACGGCGCCGGCGGATGGAGATACCAACCGCAACCGGTGGACGCCGATCTTTCCATCACCGTCATGCAACTGGTGGCATTGAACTCCGCCAAGGAAGCCGGCATCGCCGTGCCGGATCAGACCATCCGCAAAGCGGTGGACTATGTGCTGAAATGCTGGAACCCGGCCGGTGGCGGGTTTTGCTATCAGCCCAGCGGCGGCGAGGAGAGCCCGCGTTTCGCAACGACTGCGGCGGGGGTGATGTCCCTGATCATGTCCGGTCAGCGGGACCATCCGTCAACCCGCCGCGGGCTCGCGGTTCTCGTCGCGTATCCCGACGTAAAATTCAAGGCGGGCCAGAAATACTTCCTCTATGCCCATTACTATGCCGTGCAGGACATGTACCAGGCCGGCGACACGTTCTTTCAGCCGTGGTATTCCAAGATCGCCGCGTCGCTGGTCAACGAGCAGTGGAAGGACGGGAGCTGGAACATCGAAGAGGGACCGATCTTCAGCACGGGAATGGCGATCCTGATTCTCGGCGTGCCCTACCGTTTCGTGCCGATCTACCAGAGGTAGCGGAGGTTTGGCGGAATAGGATTATCGAAAGGTCAGGCGCGTGAAGGTGCAAGTCAGGAGGGCCTCAGATCGATGTTCCGGTCATTGACAGCTTTGTCACGGGTGGCGTGCCTGTTGGCGGGTGTATGCCTTGCCATCCGGGCCGCGTCTGCGGCGGAGGCGCCAGTCGGGACAACGGGCACGCCGCGCGTGCCCGACCCGGTGGCAATCGAGAAGACCCTCGCGCAGCTTGAGTCCTCCGACTGGATGCTCACATCCGAAGCCATCGCGCTGCTGGCGCAATGGAAAACGCCGGAAGCCGTTCCCCGGTTGACGGCGATGCTGGACAGGAGGCAGGAACCGTGGCTGGCCGGTGCGGCGCTGGTTGCCCTGGCCAGGATTTCCGGAAGCAACGTGTTGTCCAAGGCGGCAGGGCTGGCCGATGACCCCGCGCCGGAAATCCGCGGATCCGCCACGGAAGCGTTGGGGATCATCGGCGGCGCGGAATCCATCGGAGTGATCCAGCGCCGGCTCTCGGATGCCGATTCCCGTGTGCGTTACCGGGCGGCTGCGGTGTACGCCAGGCTGCTGGGGAAGGATGCCTGGAAGGCTATTGCCGCGCTCGTCGAACAACCGCCGGCCGAAGCCCTTGAACAGGCGGCACGCGCCCTCGGGTATGTCGGAACCGCCGAATCACGGGCTCGGATTCACGCCCTTCTCGTCACGAACAACGTGGCTGGGTCGTCCGCCGTTCTGTGGGGGCTGAAGGACACGCGCGATCCGGACGTCGTGCCGGTCGTTCTGGGGTTTCTTGCCGGCCTCCCGGCCACGAGCGAACTGGCCGGGCCCTGCATGGAACTCCTCCAATCCTACGGGGATAAATTTCTTGCCGATCCCCTGGTCTCCGTTTTCGAGACCGGCAACGCAAACGTTCTGCTCGCGGCGTGTCGGCTGCTCTACGCGCATCCGGCGGAGGAACCAGCGATGGCGCTGGCCGCGGCGCTGGATAAGATGCCGAATCCATCGGACGATCTGGTGCTCGCGGCGCTGGCCGCGCTGTCAACGGCACAGGCAAGCCCTGTGCGGCATGTCGATCTGTTCGGGCGCTATCTGGCGCACCGCAACCCAAAGTGCCGCGCCAAGGCCGCAGCCTCCCTCGGCCTGTGCGACAACGCCGATCTCTACTCGCTTCTCCGCACATCGCTCGCCGACTCCGAGACGGCTGTCGTGCGCAGCGCCTTGCGGGCCCTGACCAGAATCCCGCCTGAGTCAGCGCCCCGGGAGGGAATCGTCAGCTATCTGGGCAAGGTTTTCGAAAGAAAGCCCAGCGATGTCGAAATCCTCCGCTATGCCCTGAATCTCATGGCCACCCACGGCAAGCCGGAGGAGTTTCCGCCAGCCCTGGCCGCGTTGAATCCGATCCTCAATGGAAAAGACGGCCGGTTGCGCTATCAGGCCGCCGTTACGCTTCGACAGTTGGGTGGACAGGCTATGGCGCGCCAGATCGCGGAGGCGCAGGGGTTCCTCCTCGATTGGATGCTCATCGGCACGTTTTTCAACGACGAAAGCAATTCGGGATTAACCAACGCCTATCCGCCGGAGACCGAGATCAATTTCAAGACGAACTACGTCGCGCACTACGTTTGGACCGGGCTTGAGTCAAAACGAGAAGAGGATCGGCGAGCGATCGGCGAGCGAAACGTGGAATGGCAGGAATGGAAGACCGATCAGGTTGACGGACGGGTGTTGCTGAACGAGGCCATGCCGCCTCCCGCCTCCCTGTCTGTCGCCTACGGTGTCGGCGACATTGTCGCCCCCGCTTCAAGCACGGTGTCTGTCACGGTGGACTCGGGCGATCCCTTCCTGCTCTGGTTGAATGGAAGCCGGGTGGCCGAGGTGACGAATCGAACGCGAGCATCGGTGCAGTTTTCCGCGACGCTGAAGCCGGGAGACAACCGGTTCATGATCAAATCGTGCAACGTCGGGGGGGAGTGGTGGTACAGTGTCCAGCTCAGGGATGAAACTGTGGCAGGCGGCCGCTAGGTTGCGGGAAGCGAGTGTGTACGGATGAAACTGGATCGCAGCAATCTTCTCGCCCGCGCGCTGGCGGCGCTGTGCTGCCTCCCGGCGGCGCTGTTCGCGCAGCCGGTGACCCCATCGGAAGCATGGGATGCGCCGCGCATCGCGGCGTGCCGGAAGTTAGCCGATAACGCCTATGCCGCACGAGATGTCGAGGCGGGCAATCTGCATCTCCGGGACCTGATCGCGAACTGTCCCGGCCGCTGGGATATTGCCTGCCCGGCGCTCAAAGTCATCCTCCGCGCGTCGAAAGATGGCCCGGACCACTGGCAGGAGTACGCGGCCCTCCGGTTGATCGCGGCCTATCGGGCTGACCGTATCCTCCCGACGGACCCGGCCCTGCGGGACGCGTGGGGCGCGCTCATCGCTATTCGGGGATACCAGGACCGGTTTCTCGAAGCCCAGGCGGAGATTGCAGCGCTTGAAAAGGCCATCGGCAGGGATGTGTGGGTGCAGTTCCTGGAGGCCGAGCTGTGCTATCAGGCGGACTCGTATGAGACAGAGTCCCGCTTCGCTGAGATTGTTTCCACGCTCAGCGCCGACGACAACAGCGATCCGTACGTGCGGGCCGTGTGGCAAGCCATATACCCGGCTGATGGTCGTAAGCCGAGCGCCAAATATCTGGAAAGTGCCCTGGCTTATCAGCCGGGCCGTCTGCAACCCTCCAGCGCCCCGAGGAATCTGTCCTTCAAGGATTTCTCAACGAGATGGGAGGCGGTTCGCGATCCGCCGCCTGAAACCGTGCCGTCGCAGACGCATGCTCTGATTGGCGAAAGTCTGGAGCCGGGGCGATTCATTGCCGACGACAACACGGCCACGGCCGCCTGGCTGTGGACATTGATTGACCGGCATCTGCTGTCGCAAAAGCCCGACGCGCTGCTTCCGTTGCGCCGGCTGCAGCATGCTGAGGTTTCAAACGCCGGCACTGGCGGCTCGGCCGGAGCCCGCGACGCCGGTAGTCCGATCGCGCTCTTTCGCCGGTATCCGTGGACCGACGCCGGGCAGCGGCAGCTAATGGAATACGGCAGGCGGGAATTGTTGAACGGACACGCTGGATCGGCGCTGCGATCCTTCCGGGACGTCCTGTCGCACGCCTCGGACCCGGCCCTGCGCTCCGAGGCTCAAGTCTGTCTGTGGCTGGCGCTTGCCCAGCAGGACGACCGGGACGCGTTCGAGGGGGCCTTCCGGGACGTGAATGCGGAGGAGCGCTATCCCTGGATGGGCGGAACGGAAACGGCCCGGGGCATCCGCGACCGGTTGGAGAAGGGCCTGCCCGAAGCCGCCCCGGAGCGACCGGCGCTGCGACTGGGCGATCTGGACCGGCACCTGGTCAGGATCCCCGCGCTCGCGCCTTGGCCGTCTTCCTGGCGGCAGGCTGGCGGCTCGAACGGGTCCTACGACACCACGCTGATGAAGTCTCTTCCATTCATCCGCATCGGAATGCAGCTCCAGGATGGCGGATTGCTGGTCAGCGCCCCCAACATGATGGTCTGGTATCGCGCGGACCATCCCGGCAAGCCCGTGTGGCAGCGCACGGCGCGCTTCACGGATTCAATATTCAGGCGGCACCCCGGGATCTACCGCCCCCCCCTGATCGGCGGCCGCATCTACACGCGATGGGGATACAGCGATAGCTGCCCCTTCGACGTTGCCGCGATCGACAGCCGGACGGGCAGGCAGCTTTGGTCAACAGCGCAGGACAACACGTGGCGCAAACAATCCGTATCCTTCCGGGGCGTCCGGCATTGGCCTCTGAACGATCCCGTCTACGCCGAGGGCCGACTCTACGTCCTGGCGGCCAAAATCGTGAACTCCGAGATGGAGGGGGTTTATCTTATCTGCATGGACCCCGATACCGGGGCGAGGATCTGGGCATGCCCGGTCTCCCGCGATAAGATGAGAGGCACCTCGGGCTGGTTGCCCGAATATAACACCGATCTGGCCCTCTATGGAAACGCGGTGACCTGCCATCAGGGCGCCGTGTACTGCGCCACCGGCGCGGGTATCGTTTCCCGCGTTGATGCCCGCGATGGCAGCCTGGAATGGGCGCACCGTTATCCGCGCACAAGGTATTCGCAGAAAGAAAGATCACGATCGTCCCCCTGGGATAGGGACCACTCCGTCGCGTGGGGGGCGCCGCCGCTGGTCGCGGGAAATCGGTTGATCTGCATGCCCCGCGACCACAACGGGGTGCTTGCCCTGGACGTTGAGACGGGAAAACTCGTCTGGCACAACGCGTTCGTGCATCCGTCGGGAGCGGTCGGGATCTTTGCGGGGGCGCTTCTAGTGTACGATTATCGGAACGTCGTCGCGCTGGACCTGGCGACCGGCGCAACGCGCTGGTTCCGGCCTTTCGAGGAAGGCGATCTCCGAGGCGCTCAACGGATAGGATCGTCGATCTACGTCGGCACTCCCGGCGGCCTTTGCCGGCTCGACGCGCGCTCGGGTGTCGTCGCCGAGCGGATGGCATGGGGCGAGACGGATCGGCACGTCCTCGATTACGCGATTCTCGACACGGCCCTCTACGTTGTTTCGGATGAGGCCGTCCCGGTGGACGGTTTTGAAGAGGTCGCGTCCGTGAAGCCACCCGCCGCGGGCTCGGAAGGAAAGCTGGTGTTCCCGTTGCGGCGAGCCTGGCGGCTCGTGCGCGCTAATTCGCAACTGTATGTTCCGCCGTCCGAGGCCGGGCTGGGCGGCGCTGTATTTCTGCTCTCGGACGGCGTCCTCGAACGCCTTCGGCTCGACAACCCCACCCCCTCGGTCGCCTGGCAGCGGCTGGTGCATCCGGACCTGGCAGGCGTGCGCTTTGCCCCCGGCGGGGTCGTCCTCGACTACCCGGCGCGTCCGATGCTGCTGGACGGGGAAACCGGCGCCGTGCAACCGGCCGGCACCAGGCAGCCATACGATCCGCCTCCGCTGTTTCGTCTGATCGGGAACGGCAACACGCCTTCCCGAATCTTCTCTGCCGCATTCCCCGGGAAGGAGGGCGAAGTCGTCGGCGCGAGGCCCGGCTTTATTCACGGAGAGCGCTACTACGACGCCGTAAACGAATCCGGCACCGTGAGAGCTTTCGATCTGAAGAGTGGGCGGATGCTCGCGAGCGGCTCGATCCCATCCTGGCCGGTGCCGGACCCACGAAGGGTCGCCGGGATCACCGACTTCCGCCTGGCAGGCGATTCGCTGGTTGTGCTCTCGGCCGTCCGGGGTGTGCGCGCCGATGTGTTCGACGCCGAGACCTGCGTTCACACGGGCGGTCAGGTGCTGGAGAAGGTTGAATGGACGCGATGGTCGCCGGATAAGCACAGCGGGGGCGACATGGCGGGCCGTCGAACCTGGGAAAACGAGATCGTTTCGGGACCGGGCTTGATCGCGGTGACCGACAGGTCCGGGCTGCATGTTTTTGTCCCGGCGGATCGGATGGGTGATCCGACGGGCGCGCTGCCATTTCCGAAGCTGTACCGCCGGCGCGAGCCGATCGTCGCGGATGGTTTGATCAATGAATGGGAGCGGGGCGAACACGTGGAGGTGCCGCTTCGCTGCGCGGACGGCAAGCCCGCCAGCCTGTTCTTGGCGCAAGACGGCCAGAATCTCTTCGCGGCCCTCGCCTACGAAGACGCGCGGGTTGACCCGCTGCGGGGGACGGGCGTGTACAACGACGGAGACTGGGTAACCGTCGAGCAGGGCGACGGACCGTTCGTGCGCAACGCGCGGATCGGCCTCGACGGGAGCGGCGGAATCATCTTGACAGCCGAGCCGCGCGGGAAAGGGCGAACCATCGAGGCAACGGCAGGCATTGGGCATGACCTCAAGACCCTCCGGCATGTCTACGAACTCGTCCTGCCTTTGACGCGGACCCGAACGTGGGCCCAGGGTTTGCTTTCCATGGAAGCTTTCGACGAGCGGGGCCTCGCCGGCCCGACCAAGATCATCGCGTTCAATGATCTCCAGATCGGGTATCACGCCCTCACGCGCGATGAGGAAGACGCCATCTTCACTCTTGTCCGCGAATTGCCCGACCTGCCGGAATCGCGCGCCTTGTACGCCAAGCTGGGGAAGATCTATGATGCGTGGTCGCTCAAGATGCCGCCGTATCCGCCCTCAAAAGGCCCCGTGGATGCGGCCAAGGCCGTCGAGGTTCTGCGTACGTACACGTCCGTTATCGGGCCGACCCAGTTCCCGTACACATGCTATAAACTCATGCAACGCTTCGGGGGCGCGGACGTCCTCCCGCCAGAGGTGCGCGCATGGTCGCAGCGAAAGGGGGAGATCGAGGCCAAACGACAGGGGCCGCACCAACTGAGCGCATCTTTCTGCGTCACCAACTGGCAGGTGCTGGGGTATTTTCCCTACCCGCCCGGCACGTCCAGCCTGGATATAGACTACCTCCAGGGTGTCGGCGGGGAGCCGCGGCACGTTCCGCACGACGATGTCGCCATCGCCACCGGCGCGGGCGGGACAGCCCGATGGCACCCTTACACCTCGCCGGGCGACGAGGTGGATATCTTCGATGTGAAGGACCTGAATCTCCCCTTTAGCGCTGCGGAGGAGCATTTCGTCGTCTATGCCGCCTGTTGGCTGAAGGCGGAGACGGACACCGAGTGCGAACTGCGAATGAGCACGGTGGACGACAGTTGGAGGCTTTACCTGGATCATGAACGTCTCGAGGATTACTCCTCTGTAAGGGGGGCGCCTGACGCCAACGGCCCCAGGGTTCTCCTCGAAAAAGGATTGCACCTCGTTCTGGTCAAAGTCGCCGGCACCAAGCTGCCACCCGGAGCGGGCCATCGGGGGGTGTTCTCCTTCAGCCTGCGCGTGACGGATCCCTCCGGCGGCCGCCCCTTGGGCATTACGGTGTGGAATTGAACGATAGTATGAATGACGGCCATAAGGAGAGGTGCTAAAGTGAGACTTGCTTTTTCACAATCTTGTTGTCGGCGGGCGCAGGGTGCGCAGCGTCAGGTGAGCCAGAGGATGGCCCGTGCTCTGGTGTTCTCTGCGCTGGCCTCGACAGGTTGTGTGGGGGGCGGCATCGAGCCCGGACCTGTGACGGGGAGGGATAATATGCGAACAGATGCACGCATGGGAGCCCGCGAGGCCGACACTCAACCTGCGGCCTTCGTCGAACTCGCTCCGGGCGACGATATCCAGAAAGCGCTGGACCGGGCCGAACCGGGCGACACGATCATGCTGAAGGATGGCGTGTACTACCAAAGCCTGCTGATCGCCCGTGGCGGCTCGCCGGGGAAGCCGGTGACGCTGCGGGCCGCCCATGGCGGCGGCGCCACCCTCAGCGGGGCGGTGCCGCCCGCGCGTGCAACCCTGACATTCGAGCGGGTCGAGGGCGATCTGTACAAAGCCGCTGTTCCGCATCGCGTGTGGTGGGTGATGGTCGGCCCCCGCAACCTCGTCAACTATGGGCGCCTTGATTTGCTCAAGCAATTTCTCTTTCCGAATCAGTCCAACGGCACGCTCAAGCCGTGCGCTCCGGAAGGCTTCGCGTGGCACGATGGGATCCTCTATATCCGCCTGGAGAACGACGGCGACCCCAACTCCGAGCCCGTCGAGATCAGCCGCCTGACAGGAGGCGACGTGGACCCCGAATTGGGAAAACCCGGCCACAAAGGGGAACATTGGGCGCCGGACACCGGCTTTGACGTGCCCGGGCTCGGCCATCTGTATTCCGAAACCATCGGCCTCATCACCGTGAAGGCCGACAACGTCGTGATCGAAGGTCTCCGCCTGCACATGGGTGTGGGCGCGGCAGTGATCGTCCACGGCAACGATGTGACCGTCCGCGACTGCTATATCACCGGCGCGCACATCGGCATTTGCCAGCCCGACATCCTCGCGCTTCCACCGCACCAGACGCCCGGCGAGCGGCCGATCAGTCGCAGCAACCGCACCGGCTGCGGTCTGACCGTCGAGTATTGCGAGTTCACCGCCCCGCCCGGCTACGAAGCGGCGCGCCGCGGCGCCTGGAGCGGGTTGTACGCATCTAATATCTCGGCTGTGTTCATGAACTACGGCGGGGCGCGGTCGGTCGTTCGCCACAACTGGGTCTATGATTCGTCCCAAGACCACCTCCAGCCGCGCGGCAACGGAACCACCGATCCCAGGGACGCGGGCGAGATCGCCTACAACTTCCTCCAGAACTGCGGCGATGACACGATCGAGTTCGACAGCGCAACGCCGCTGAACCTCCGGGTGCATCACAACGTCATCGTGGATGCCCTGTGCCTTCTGTCTCTGTGTCCCGTGATGGGCGGCGGGCTGACCATCGATCACAATCTCTTCTACGCCTCGCCCGAGAACAACCCCCCGCGGTGCCCGTGGCTGAAGCTGGGCACCCCCTGGGGCAAGGGGTTGCCGACGCGCGGCGTGCGCCTCGTTCACAACACAGTGGTCCAGCCGCGTGGCTGCCTCCAGTGGTTCGGCGACAACCAACGCTATGAGGACATCCTCATGGAGAACAACGTCATCTACGTCGGTGAGGCGCAGGCATGGAATTCCACCGACTTTTTAATCAGCCGTCACAACCTCTACTGCGGGCCGGGCGTGAAGGCGGAACACATGCCCCAGATGACCCATGGTCAGCAACCGTTCGTTTCGCTCAAGCCCATCGATTTCAACATCCGTCCGGACAGCGCGGCTGTGGATGCCGGCGCTACCGGTAAGGACGAGGAATACTTCCACACGTCTGCCGGCAAGGCCCCGGACCTCGGCGCCATCGAATGGGGCGAGACCTGGAAGTTCCCGCGCCCGGGACCGCGATGGGCCACCGGCCGTGAGATTTCCGGCCGGCCGGCGCTCCCGGCATCATTGCCTGGAAAATGGGTCGGAATGGAGTAAATCTAAGTCCCGGGCGCAAATCCGCTACTGGACGGTGAGTGGGAGCGTGTGGGCGGTCTTGCGGTCGAACAAGTCGCGCACGGTCAGCGCGTACTCGCCGGCCGGATCATTGAAGGCCACGGGCAGTTGCACCTCTTTGGGCTCGCGCCCCACGATCGCCACTTGCTCCCAGTAGTCGGCCGGCGTTCCGTCGGGCCGCGCGACGGTCAGCTTGAGCGCGTGCAGCCCCGCGGCTTCCGGCACGTTCAGGCGCAGGATCGCCGTCTCGCCGGGCGACACCTTCGAGGAGGTCAGTTCCAGGTTCGGCCGCGGCAACTCGCGGGGCATCAGGGCGAAGAACGTCGCCCGGGAGGGGATCACGTCCATGACGAAGTCCCCGCCGAACCAGCCGGTATCCACCTTTCCAACCGCCATGTCGTTGCGTAAATCATACACCCAGTTCGTGGTGCCCCGCCCCGCGATGAAATGGGCTCTTATCTGCTCGCCTGTTTCGCGGAAGACGGCCACCAGCTGCATCTCGCCGTTGCGCCAGCGCTGCAGTTTGACGTTACCCAGTACCTTCGGGCCCTTGAATTGGCACAGGTCGACCACCGGCGTCACGCCGGCCTGGCCGAGCAACCGCCGGAAGGCGTTCCAGACCGCCGGAGGCGTCGTCTCGGTGGACCCCTGATGGGTGAGTCCTGTGGCCACCTGGCGTGTCGGGAACTGCGACAGGGAGAAGTTCAGCAGCACCGCGCGGCCTTTGTCGTGCTCCCGCACGATCCAGACGGGCGTTTCACCGGCCGCGCCGAGGGCCGTTCCGCCGTCAAGGCGCGTGCCTGGGTCGACGACCGCGTCCTGCCAATCCAGCTTCAACGGCGCTTTCTCGTCCGGCAGTTGCACCGTCATCGCCGCCCGTGTTGCTTTCTGCCGGACGGGCCCCGCGACTCCGAAGAGGTCGTCGAGCGCGCCCCGGTCGCGGGGCTTGCAGTGGCCGTCGAACACGCCCGGCCTGAGATCCGCGATCACGGTGCCGCCGCGGCGGACGAAGTCCCGGACGATCTCAGCCTCCTTGTCGCCAAGCGCCAGGGCCTGGGCCAGCACCAGCACCTTGAACGTGTCGGGGGCGAACTCGCCGCGGGTCAGGGTGCGGTCGGTGACGTAGCGGAACTGCAGGTGCAGATCGTGGATCACCGTGAACCACGCCCGGTGGTTGGGCTCGTAGTCGTTGTACGACGGGCTGTCCTGCAGCGTGGCGGCGAAACCCGACGGCATGGAATAGAGCATGGCGATGCCGTCGTCCAGCATCTCGCACTGCATCAGCAGGTCGCCCAGGCCGTCGCGCACCACCTGCGTGTCCTTCAGCATCTCCCCGGCGATCGGCAGGATCCCGAGGTCGGGATCGATAAACCCTTCGTAGGCTCCCGATGTTGACCACATCCACCACCAGGCGCTATTGGCGCCGTTGACGACCATGCGCCAGTACTTGCTTATCAGTCCGTCGGCCGTGTGATCGTATCCGAGCCAGTTGCCATACACCATGCTCTTGGGCGCCAGGGAGCGAATCATCTCGTCGGCGCTGCTGGCGTAGGGAACCCAGAAGTCCATCTCACGGCAGAACGCGTCGATGTCGCCACTCCGGGCGAAGCCGCCGCTACCCTCGAAACCGATGGCGGCTTGCGGATCGAGATTGCGCATGACATTCCGCCGGACCTTGGCGTACTGAACGAAGTTCCAGCGCAGAAAGGCCTGCCGGTCGTACCAACGGGGGTAGTTCCCCGCCTTGAGCGCGGCCTTCTCGTCCCCATCGTTCTTCTCGGACAGGTCCACTTCGTCGAAACTCGCGAACGCGGTGCCCCAGGACGCGTTGAGCGCGGCGATGTCACCATGCATCTCCTTGAGGAAAAGGCGGTAGCCAGGCAGCGTCTTGGGGCCGGGCGCGGCACCATACACGGCACCCTCGTCGCCGAGGGAGTACTGGAAGACGCCGTGGCCGCGCGCGCCGGTAAAATGTCGGGTGGACCAGCAGAGTTCCTCGGTCGGCGGGCTGATGGTCAGATGTCGCTGGGCGCTGACATTGCCGCCGGTCATCGGCACCCACGCCAGTTCGGAGGCGGCCGCAGCCGGCATGGGCTGCTTGGTGGTCACGATCGTGTTCACGCCGTAGCGCTGCATGCTCTCGGCCATATAGGGAGCCAGCGCCTGCTTGTCGCTGATGTCCCAGAGAACGAAGTTGTGCTTGCCCCGATGACGCTTGGTGACGTTGAAGAACCGGTAGTCAGAAGCTGCCTCCCGGTCGCCGTCCAGCACCACGGCTTCCACCGTGATTAGCATCGGCATCTCTTTCCGGACGGGAAACTCAAAGTGAGCCGTCTTGACGTCCTGGCCGTCGCCGGCAGGTTTCACGTCCTGCCGCGCCAGAACGCGGCCGCGCCGGTCCTTGAGCTGAACGCGCACCGTCTGCCGGCCGATGAGGTTCGTGACGCTGACCGTGCCGGCCAGCACTTCACCGATTTCGGCCCAGGCGGTTTTCAGGGCGATGTTTCTCACCGCAGTAGGGTCCGTCACCTGAAACGGCGCGGTGGCCCAGGTTTCCACTCCGCGATCGCCGCGGGCGATGATATCCACGTGGTAGCTCCCCGTGCGCAATATGGGCAGCCGCAGGCGAACCGCCTGGCCTACCTGGCCTTCGCCCAGAGGGCTCTTCTCGCCGTCACCGCGCCGCAGGACCGCCTGCCAGCGGACGTTGCCCTTCGGAACGTTCTTCCAGGCGACGGCAACGGAATCGGCCGGCAGATCAGCCCGCCGCACGTCCGCGGGCACGGTCATCTCGATTCGCATTTCGGGCGCGCGCCCCGCCGCCCAGAGCACCGCCCGTCCGAAACCCTCCTGCCAGTAGTCGTACGCCATCTCCCATCCGACCTGATAGGGGATGTCGGGCAGGCCGGGCAGAATGACGCCCCGGCCCTTGTCGGCGGTGAAGGCATGGGAACCGGCGGATCCGGAGAGATAGGCCGGCAACTCGCGGCCGTCTTGCCGGTTGGGAATCAGGCCGCCGTCTGAGGTGCCGACGAGCACGACGCCCGCGCCCGCCGCGACCGCCCGCGCCAGGGCTTCCTTCGCGCCGTCCTGCGGCCATGTCGGCAGGTTCGTCGGCGACACACCCTGGAAGATATAGACGTCGTACGGCTTTTGGGTCATCAGGGCGTGGATGCGCCGATCACCCGCCATGCCGCCCAGCCAATGGTACTTGTAGAACTTGTACCAGTAGACCGGCGTCACCTCGACGTCGAAGCGCTGCATCAATTCGATGACGTGGCGTGCATGCGTTTCCATGCCTTCGCTGTTGCTCGCAACGAAGTAGAGCACGCGCGTGGTTCCCCCGGCATAGGGCTTTGCCCACTTCGTGTGCGGCGTCTCCAGTCGTAGCGACACCTTGTGGTATTCTTCGACCTCAGCATGTGAGCTCTCCCACGCCTCAGCCGGACGGGCGGCGGCCAGAAAAGACAAACCCGATAAACCGACAATCGCGAACCGATGGAGTATCATGGCGACTCCTGTCTATGGGTATTCAGTGTTCAGTTCTCAGAAGATCTGCGAACTTCGTCTGAACACTGAATACTGAACACTCTCTTAAGTCCCATCCGGCCTATTCCGCGAGGACGAAACGCAGATCGGGCCCCATTTGGACCCGGTAGCACTGCCCGAAGCCGTCATCGTCATCGAACACGACGGCGTTGAAGCCGAACGCCCCTCCCGGCTTCAGGCCGAGGGCTTCCAGCGGCAGGCGCAGTTCGTAACGGGTGACGCCACCCGCGTCATCCCGCACGGCCGCGAGATTAGCGGTCTTCGCCAGCGCGTCGCCCGCGCCTTCCCACTGGTGAAAGGCCACGCCCGTCTTGGTTAACGCCAGCCCGAAGTTCCAGCGAACGCCCTCTCCGATGACGATCCCGATCTGCAGCGCGTCGCCGCTCGCGATGTTTTGCGTGGCATAGGCGTTGAAATGTTTGTCGTCAGTCACTTCACCGGCCACACAGAGCGTATCGCCGTCCCATCCCAGATACAGTTTGGCACCAAGATCCTGGGGGCCCTGCCAGAACGCCGCGTCTGGGCCCGCGTCTGCGGGCGGAGGCAGGCGAAAACGATCAGGAAAAATGTCATCCGGGTCGCTGAGCACGGCAACGGGCTTCGTCCACTCGTCCAGCACGCCGTCAGCACGGAGGGCTTTCGCCAGGCGCGCGACGGCGCGGTGGGCCGGGTCCGGCTGAAGCCCCGTATCGCCTGCCGCCGCAGAGCGCGCGGCGCGCCAGCCCGGGAACGGCCATACATTGCGATCTGCGTGAGCGTAGGGCGCGCTGACGCGGCCGGCCTTCGCGAGGTGCCGGCCATTCATCGGAGCAGCATGCAGCACATCGCCGCGAAACACCACGCCGCTCAGGTCCTTCGGCCAATCCTCAGGTACGCCAGGCGTGCCATCGCCGTGGGTTCCCGCAAACGTGCGCCCCATGGCGCTCCCGATTGAAACCGCGCGATCATAGACGCCGCCGTGGCCGGTTTCTGGAATCTCGCTCCCGGCCTTCTCGTATTCGAGTTCCGTCATCGGACGAAGTCCCGCCCAAGCTGCAAACGCCGCGCCGTCCGCCCAGGACAGCCAGGGGCACCGCGCGCCAGGCACCGACGCCGTGTACGTGCCGTTTGAACGCCCATCCGAGCGCGTGATTTCGGGCCCGTGCCCTTCGGCGTAGAAGCGTTGCTCCGCCTGCGCCTCCGTCAGCGTGTTGAGAAAAGCGGCGTATTGCCCCTGTGTGATGAAACGCTTCATGCCGTAGAAGGCCGCGTATCCGTTGGGAAACGACGCTGGAATCTCGCCGCCGTCTTCGGGCGTAATGCCCGCCGCCCAGAGTCTCCCCGGCTGCCGGCCGGTGGGTATCGCCCCCGGGCCTGTCACGCGATACGGCGGAGTATTCTCCGCAAAATCGTGATAGATGCCGGATGTGCCCACCCGCATGGGCGGAGAAATGTCTTGACCCGTGTATGCGCACAGGCGATTGAGCTCGACTCCGTCCGAGGACCCCAGTTCGAAAGGCCCTTCGGGCACGTAGGCCATCTCAATGGCGAAGACCAGAAGATTGGTGTTCAGGGGTTCGAGCGAGATCACCGCCGTGATGGTGCTGGCGGTCACCGTTCCCTTGCCGTCCCCGGCGCGGCGCAGGAACATGCCGGTGAAGCCGTCCTTGCCGTCGGGAACGACAAACTCCAGCGGGGTCCCCGCCCCTTGGCCGAAACCGGACGGGCTGAGGACCCTATCCGCAACCAGGCGCGGATGCCGCCACTCCGTGCCGTCTCCGGCGCGCGCCTTGAAGAACACCCACACGGCATCATGCCGCATCCCGAGGCGCAAGGCATTCGGCCAATTCAGGTCAAAGCGCACCTGCGCGGTCTGTGCATCGCGCTGGGTCACGGTCACGTTATCAATCTGCGGGTTCTCCGCGCGGGCTGCATCCGCCCCGGACAGCATCACCCACGCGACGGCCGCCGCGACCGCATGCGTGACGAAGAGTTCTGGTCGTGTTTTGTTTTTCTTCATGGTCTGAACACGTCCCCTCACGGCGCGGTCCTGACGCAACGAAGGCCGACCGTGGTCTGCCCCGGCCTGAAGGTGCCTCCGACGCTGCGAGAGGCGGCCCGATCCGACACGCGCATCATCAGATTGTCACGATCGGATTTCCATCCGAACCCGCCACCCCGGCAGCTAAAAGCACGAGTCGGATTGGCACGGTCGTCGTAATCGAGACGCCAGAAAGGAGACGGGGTCGGAGCGCCGTCCCCGTGCGTACCCGCGAAACGACGCCCCGACGCGCTGCCCACCGTGATCGTAAGCTCCCACAGGTTGCCGCTCAGATCCAGAATGCCCCAGTACGAAGCGCCGGCTTCGGCGCGCCCGGTGCGCGGTCGGGCGAAAGCCCCCGCGCGCAACGGCCCCACAGAACGACTTCCACTGGCGTCGGGCGCTTCGCCGCCGCCGTCTTCTTCCTCTGCGGGGGACGGCTTTCCGCCGTCCTCGGCGATGCCGGGGGCCTCGCCGCTGTTGCTTGGCAGGTTCGTCACGGCGACGGCGTCTTCGTACATATCGACGCCAGGGGTGCCGACGGTTCCCCACCAGGCTGCGTTGCCGGCGCGCTCGCTCCCCACCATGACGACGTGCTCGTCGGGCTTGCCGATGCTACCGACCTCGTACCGCGCCTTGTGCTTCTTGTCTCCCGTAACGTTTGCGTCTCCCCACGCGTATTCATTCGGCATGGGCTTGAGTGGACCGCGGCAGGCCTTTTCGAACTCCAGTTCGGTCATCGGTCTGAGCCCCGCCCAGCCGCAGTAGGCAACAAGGTCTTTCCAAGTCATGTGGCCGCAAGCCGCATAGGGCCCATCGGTCCGGTACACCGCTGGCACGGGTGGCAGGCTGACCGACGCGATGGCACCGTCGTTTCGGGCCACCGGCGCTTCGACACGCTGATTGCCGGGAACCGCGATCGTGACCGAGTTCCGGCAGGGAGACCGCCGCTCGCTGTTTGTCTGACACAGAGAGGCCGAGCCGACCGCAGCATCGGGCGGCACAAGGGTCCGGTCCCGCTGTTGCGCGAACGTGAGGGTGTTGAGAAACTCCACGTACTGTCCTTCCGTGATTTCCGTTCGCATGCAGTAGAATGGCGCAAACCCCTTGGGAAAGTTCGCGGGAAGCGCCCGGGTCACCGCGCGGCCGAAATCTTCGCCGCGTATCAGTCCCCAGCCGTTGCGGTTGCCCAGGTTGGTCACGCTCGCGCCGCCCAGCGTGAGCGCTCCTTCACTTTCGATCCGCAACGGGTAGGTCGTGTCGCCCGCCGAAAACTGGGCCGAGATATCGGCGGTTCTCCACGACGTCTGGGTATCCTGTGAAGCGCCCTCGTAGAATCGAGCCGCCGGATCCCTGACCGCGCCGTCGCCGGCCCAGAATGCCCCTTGTGGAACATAGACCATCGCGATGCCGAAAAGCCTGATTTCTACGGCAGCCGGGTCGGTCACGCCGTCCACCGTGTTGAGCCACCTCAGCGCAAGGTCCCGCCAATCGTTCGCGCCGCTGCCGGGGCTGGAGCGATAGACAAAAACCCCAAGTCCGCGCGTGCCGGTCGCTCCCGACGATGCAGACGTGCTGTCCTTCGGCGCAGGCGAAGGGAGTGTCGTGCCGCCGGCGGGGGCGTCGCTCAAACCGACATCCAGCGCGGCTTCGGGCGGAGTGACGTGATCGGAAGCAAGAGGCGAGAGCGTCGCGTGGCGCCATTCACCCCCAGGCGCCCGGAACTTGGCGAACACCCAGGCGGCGTCCCAATTCTCGAGTTTGATCGGCGGCTTTCCTTCCCATTTCTGATCCTGCGGTCTGTTGTAAATGGGGTCGGGATAGAAGAGTGTATACGCGTGCTCCGGCACTTCCCAGACCGCGCGCCAGGAGTGGTCCCAGGCGACATCGCAGGTGATGATGGACTGTCCCGGGGCCGGACCCGCCGCGAGGCGCACCTGTCCGATTCGGATGGGATCGGCCTGGCCGCTTCCCCCGAACCGGGCGTCGGCCGCCGTGTCGGCTGCGGGCGCAGCCAGGGCGGCGAGCAGCGCAACCGTACAGGAAGCCCATCCCCGAAGCGCACGCGCGGCGATTGCCCTGTGGCCTGTCGTAGCCCTCATAGTCTCCGTCCTGTGTCTTGTTTGCCCTGCCCGGCTCCCGTCGACGGGCCCCGCAGCGTCACCGCCATCGCGGGATCCGCTTCAGGGGGCACCGTGCGCACGCCGCGCCAGCGGTGATGCGGCTGCCGGTCCGGGTCCACCAGCGCCGCGTTGAGCCGATCCGACAGGCGCGCGCGAGGCATCTGTAAGGCGCCTTCGTGCGCTGGAATGTAGAACGGAATATCCGACATCAGGGCGCGGCTTCTCGCGTTTTCCAGGTTGCCGAAACCCCAATAGCTGCAGCGCATCCCAGCGCCGACGGCATCCTCCTGCGGCCAGTCTGCGGGCAGGTCAAGGGATCCGTGGCCGTGCGTGCCTCTGAACAGGCGTCCGGCGGCATTGCCGATCGTCACCGCGCGTTCGCTCTGGTGGATGAGTTTAAGCGCGTGCCAGTCGTGCTCCGAGAAACCTTGGAGGCCCCAGACCGACGGCCCGACCTCGTTCTGAATGGGATCGCATGGCCCGCGAACAGCCTTCTCCAGTTCCATTTCTGTGATCGGGCGCAGCGCGGCCCAGGCGGCGAATGCCGCGCCGTCGGCCCAGGACAGGCCGACGGCTGTCGTTCCGTACCGGTGGGCGGCCGCATACGGATGATAGACGTGGTCAGGCCCCTTCCCCGAACGGATGACGATCCGGGGATGGTAGCGCGCGTCCGCCTGCGCGGGCGACAACGCATTCATGAAATCCGAGTACTGCCGGCGCGAGATGGTGTCTTTCATGCAATAGAAAGCCCTGTAGCCATTGGGAAACGCGGCCTGAATCTCGCCGCCGTCCTGCGGCGTGGCGCCTCCCGCCCAGAGGCAGCCGTTCTTACGGCCGGTCGGGATCGGATCGGCGCTCGTCACCCGGTACGGCTGGGCATTGTGAACACCGTCGGTGTACTGGTAGAATGCGTTGGCTTCCGCTCCGCCCGTGCCAAGATAGAAGGGACCCTCGGGAACGTACACCATCTCGATTCCGTATCCCCGGACCTGCGCCTTGAGCTTCTTCGTCACACCTTGGGTGGCCGTGAGATCCCACAGGACGGTCACGCCGTTCGCCTTGAGGGCCTTCGGCCTGCCATAGGTCGCTCTCCGCAGAAACACACCGGTGAATCCGTCCGGGCCATCCGGCACGATGCATTCAACCGGCGTGCCGTCTCCGGTCTGGCCGTAGCCGTCCGGGTTCATCACGCGGTTCGCGGCCAGCCGCACATGCTGCCAGGCCTTCTCGCTCTCGGCCTGCGGCTTGGCGGCCTTCCCGGCGGCCGCAGGCCTGGACCAGTGCGCCGGAAGCGCCGGCTCGTCCTCGATCTTCGCCTTAAAGAACACCCAGGCCGCGTCGTGGTTGACTTCGTTGCGCCAGGAGCCCTCCCAGGAGATGTTGAACTGCAGGATCGCAGTTTTCTCGTCGCGCGGCACGACCGACACGTCCGATATCCAGAGCGTCACGCCCAGCGCGTTTGGGCCCAGCAACACAGCGCAGGCAACCGCCGCACACACGCGGCTGAACCGCTGTCTGGAATGTCCTTGCCTCATTGCCAACCTCCGCGCCGGAAAATCTGAATACTGCACACTGAATACGTCCCCTACGGCACCGCCGGAAATTCCAAGACCACCCGGAATCCAACCCGGATGTCGGAAAATTTCTCCCCGCCCTTGTCGCGCCCCGACGATGCCAGATGCCAGGGGGTCGAATGAAACCACGACCCGCCGCGCAGCGTCCGGTCGCCTGTGCCCCGCACATAGACCTCTTCACACCATTCCGCCACGTTCCCGCCCAGATCGAAAATCCCGTATGGGTTGGCGGGGTAACTGCCGACCGGCGCCGTGTATTCGTGCGGGTCCACCCCCCGGCTCGGGGCGTAGTTCCCGGCACCTGACGGCGGCGGCCACGGCCCAACCCAGGGATAGACGCCCTTGATTCCTCCGTCGCGTTCGTGGGGAGTATCCCCTGTCTCCGCGCCAAGCCCGACGGCAGCGCTCCACTCCAGATCCGTGGGCAGGCGGTACCGATGCCCCGGAGGCAGGAACCCGACCTGCTGCTCCCGCTCTGTCAGCCATCGGCAAAAGGCGTTCGCATCGTCCCAGGTGACGTTCACCGCCGGATGCGTCGGCCCCTGCTCGAAGGTCGGCTTGAGCCATTTCCGCCCCTCGCGCCGTGCGAACGCCGCATAGTCCTGCACCCGTGTTTCCCATGTGCAGAAGAGCACAGTCGTTGTGGAAATCGGAACGAATTCCATGCCCATCGAATTGCGCCACGGACGCCCTACCGCAGGTTGCCCACCGGCGGTTGGCACCGGCGCCGGCTCTCCGGCCGTCGCTGCTGGCGAAGGCGCGTCCAATTCGGGTTCCGGCCGTGCGTCGTCCGCAGCCGCGCCTGCGGCCGCGAGAAGCAGTGCCGCAAGGGCAAACGGTCCCACACATCTCACATCCGGTACTCGATGACGCAGACGCACGGCTGGCAATCCTCTTCTTGGCGGACACGGGGTAAATCCGTGATCCGTGAGGCTCTTGCAAAACCCTGACATAAGGGTCAGTGTACAGCCCCCTCCCCACGAAACGCAAGCGGTAAATGTACGAGGCGCTTGCAAAACCCCTTCGGGGTGTTTGCAAGAGAGAAGTCAGGAGTCAGAATATGAGAATACGCGGCCCGTGAAAGGGTTCCAATTCTGAATACTGAATTCTGGCTTCTGAAACCGGCGCTTGCAGAACCGACGAAGGAGGTTTTGCAAGCGCCTCGTACAGCAATTCTAATTTTGAACACATCCGTACAGTCGAAATCGAAATCGCTAGCGCTATCGGGGTCGGAGTCGGTATCGGGGTCGGGATTTTCATTCCCAGTTACCCCCTCGTTTCTTCGCGGCGAAGCCGCGCGGCGGCCTTTTCAGCTTTTCTCCCGTCACTCCGCCAGCACCTCATAGTAGTCCGACACCTGCTGCCTGAACTCCTGGGGCAGCCTGTTCACGTAGTTCTGAAAGACCGCCGCGCGGTTTCGCCGTTCCAGCGCATGGATCTGCTCCGGGCTGAGTGCAACGGCTTTTCCACGAAGATCCGACGAGCTGCCGGCGACCGCCGACGCCGCCCCCGCCGGAGGGGATGAAGCAGACGATGGCGCGCTCGGTATCGGCTGAGTGGCGTCCCCTCCCCCGCCCTCGATGATATCCCCCATGTCCATCAACTTACCAGATGGGACTTTGTTCAAATCCGTCAGTTCCTCGATGTCGCCCGTGGTCACGTTTGTCGACACCACCTGGACCTCCCAGGGGTATTCGGGCATCTCGGGTAGCGCGATCGGAGGAAGCGCGCGTATCGCGTTCAGCGCCTCGATGGCGGCCATGAGGCACACGATCGCTTCTTCCTGCTGCATGATCGCCGGCTCCTGCCGGCTCTTGCCGAAGTCCGTCTGGGCCGCTTTCATCGCATCCTGCGCCTTGCGAACGGCGAAGGCGGCCGGGGTCTTGACCGCCTGAGCACTGCATTGCAAGAGATCCTTGCCGATGTCCGCCTGTCGCGCCTGCATCTGGAAATGCCGTTCCTGAAACTGCTGCGCGTTCGCCTGACTGACTTCCTGCTGCAGGTCCTGCTGAGCCTTGAGGATCTGCCGCAGATGCTCCATGACATCCCTGACCGTTGCCATGTCGTCGGTGATCTGCCCCGCCAGAGCCTCCGCTGCCGTGCGCAGGGCCTTGAGCGCGAGGTCCTGCTGTTCCACCCCGCTGATCGGCTTGCTGGCCTCTATCGCCCGCGCCGCCTCCTGCATCGCCGCATCAGGACGTCCGATCCGAAATGCGGTGACCGCAGCCTCGAACCGCCTCCGCCGTGCCGCATCCAATTCCTGCCCGACGGCCGCCACCAACTGTTGGAGAAACAGCTCCATCTGTTTCAGCACGGCATGCTGCGCCTGGATGAGTTTGGGCTGCGTGAGTCCCGTGCGTTCCGGATCGATGTAGAGCTGCTTGCCCCACTCGCCGGTCTCGCGGCGAATCAGTTCCTCGGTCTTGATAATGGAACGAAGCTGGGCCAACAGGACGTCATCGGTCAGGGTGAGCCCCATGTCTTTCAACAAGCCGTCCAACTCCCGGACGATCATTCCGATTTCCAGATCGGCATGCTCGATATGCGGCAGGGCGTTGACCGGATCCTGTCGCGCGAGTTTCAGCGCGTCCTCGGCCCTCGGAACGTGATTGGTGTTGACCGCCGCCAGAGTCCTGTTCAACTCGATCACGCGTTCCCCTCCGCCCTCCGAGAAGAGGTCGTTGGAGGTCAGGTCAATCATCAGCAGATTGATCCGGCGGACAACGCCGGACAATTCCCGGCGCACGATTCCCTGACGTCGTTCTTCGGTGAGCAGGCGCCCCCGTGTCTGCAGAAAATCGGCATCCTGACCCTTGATCTGCTGGATCTCCGAAAGCGAGGTCTGCTCTTCCGCCCACGCCTTCCGAATGTCCGCCCGCTGTTCGTCGAGTTCATCCGCCAGCCAGCGCAAATAGCCCGCGTCGCCCACGATCGCTAACCGGCGCACAACCGAGCGTCCCCAGCGCGAATCGGTCGCCTCGTGCGCATCGCAGGCCTCGACCGCCACCGTCACCACGTCGCCGTCCTGAAGATCCGGTATCGTCGTGCCCAACGTCCAGTCGAACGCCGCCTCGGTCTGTCGGCCGGTCAGCGGCCCGAGGGGATATTGAACATCCTCCGCTCCGTTGACGGAGTAGACCAGCCGGATTTTCGACAACCCGTAATCATCGGTGGCGCGCACGAGCAGCCGTAACCTCTTGCGAACGGTTGCCGGACCGTCGTCGGTCGGATCCAGAAGCGTGACGTCCGGGACGTTGTCCGCAGTGACGCGTACTGCGTGCCAGACGTCGTCATATTCAAATCCGTGCGTCTTGTCCGTCAGCCGGAAGGAGTATTTGAGACTGTTCCGGAGGGTCACGGAATACCGCAGGCTGGATCCGCTCGAATCGAGTTCCATCTCGACGGGATCGTGGCCCTCCACCAGCATTCGCGCGGAACGAACCGCGGGTTCACACCGCAATTCCCACGACACGGTGCTGCCATCGAGCGCTTGCACGTTCAGATCGTCGACGCAGGTGTCTTTCAAGCCGGTATAGGGCGGGTGGACGATGCGGACGCGGCGTTGAACGAATTGCGGGGGTGGAACGAGGGTGATGCGGAACTCCGCGGAGCGATCGTCGCCGATTCTGAAAAAGTAGTCTGTGTCTCGAAACAGCTCCTCGATGCGGTGCGAGAACTCGGAACCGCTACCGGCCGGGAGGAGGATGCTGTGCCAGGCCTGATCGCCCGCCGGCCGGACGTACAGTTCGCCCGTCGGCGGCAGACGGCCCGCCACGGAAGCGGCCAGCGTGATCGTGTCGCCCTGTTTAACCGTCTGGTTCCCGGTGACAGACACGATCCGGGTCTGGGTCGGGTAGCTGATCTCCCGGTCAGCCAGCCTCAGAAACAGCGCGCCGACGTGCCTGGGCCACGTGACGCTGATGGCCGCGAAAAAGAGGATCGTGCCCACCGCGAAGAGCAGCGGGCGCCTGAACTGCCGCGGGGCGACAATCTCACGAAAGTCGAGCGGCTTGATTGCGGCGAGCGCATGGAGCCGCATCGCGGCAAGCAGCGCGGGCGAAATGGCTGGCTGCTCGGCGTTCTTCAGTTGAACGTAGGAGATCAGCAGACTCGCAAGCTCCGGGTGCCGGCCTTCAATCTGCAGGGCAATCCGCACGTCGTCAAAACGCCTCAGATGGCGGAGCCATTCGTAGTAAAGGGCCCACAGCAGGACACCCGCGTTCGCGACAAGCAGCGGCAGCCGCCAGGCGGCGGGTCCTCGCAGCCGGAAGATGAAGAGCCAGTCCACGAGGAAGTCCAGCGCCACCAGGGTGCCCGCCCAAATCAGCGTGCGCGACACGCCGCGCAAGTGGAAATAGCGGCGCTGCCGCCGCCACGCCTGCCGCAGCTTTCGCTCGACCAGTTGTTCGTCCGATGTCACACCAGGTTCTCCCTCCGCCGCATGAACCACTCGGTGCCGCACAGGAGCGCCAGCAGCACAAAC
Source organism: Lentisphaerota bacterium (assembly GCA_016873675.1). Lineage (NCBI taxonomy): Bacteria > Pseudomonadati > Lentisphaerota > Lentisphaerota bacterium. Next base: position 35,117 of record VGWG01000019.1, read on the forward strand.
ACCGCCGGCCAATCCCACAGATCGCGTTCCACGCGGATGACCTTGACCGGGTTCTTTTTGACAATGCGGTCTGGCAGCGACGCAAGCTCGCGGATCGCGAAGGCCTTGCCTCCCGATAGTTCCGCCATTTTTTCGAAGACCTGCCGTTGCATGGCGGTCTCGCGCCGCTCCAACGGGATGGAGAGCACATCGAACGTGGCGGAGTTGGCCGCCGCTGGATCGTCTTGGCCCGTTTGCACGACATAACGTCCGTCCTCGCCCGCCAGAAAGAGCCCCTGGTAAAGCCCGGCGACCGTCGGGACGGGCGTCAGTTCCAGCTCCACCGGATCGCCGCGGGACGCCGTGTTCTGAACGCGCACGGGAAACGACGGCAGCAGGACCGGTTCGTAGGCGTCGCTCAACACGTTGGCAAAAACTTGCACGTGCTCGCCGGCCACGTACGAGGCTCGGTCAGTCTCGATCGTGATCCGCTTGTTTTCGCCGAGCAGCCGCGAG
>VGWG01000020.1 GCA_016873675.1 Lentisphaerota bacterium
GTACTCGGTGAATTCGTCCCAGTAGCGGGTGAAGCCGAGATAGGCGACCCGGGGGCGCGCCTTGCGTTTCCCCGCATAGCCGTCCAGCACGAAGGCCTGCGTGAGCTGGATGGCGCGGTCCTGCCGGTAGTTCGTGTGCATCACCGCGTCGCCGTCGCCCATGCCGGCATAGTCGCCGATCACGCAGCAGGGGATGTATTCGTCGCCCATCTCCTGGCCGTCCGGCGTGCGGTCGGCCGCATACGACGTGCGCACCGCCTCGACGGCCGAAGCCTCGCGCCGCCCCTCGGCGCAGACCAGGCAGTGGTAGGCCGTGTCGGTGAGCGCCCAGTTCTTGGAGCGGTCCATGGCGTAGTAGCGCCCCATCACCGTGCCGATGCGGCAGTGGCCGACCGCCGCCATTTCGATCTCCAGCCGGCCGAGGTATTCCAGCGTGCTCCGCGGCGGGGTGTCGCGCCCGTCCAAAAAGGGATGGATCACGATCTCGCCCTGCGGGAACTCCTCGCGCGCGCGGCGCATGATCTTGAAGAGATGCTCCTGATGAGCATGCACCCCCTCGTCCTGCAGTAGCCCCAGCAGGTGCAGCCGGCTTTTGTTCTTCCGCCACTGGGCCATCAGCGCCTGCCACTTCTCCGCGCGGAACAGCTCGCCCGTGCTCAGGCCGTCGTCAATCCGCTTCAGCTCCTGGATGACCACCCGCCCCGCCCCCATGTTGAGGTGCCCCACCTCGCTCGACCCCTGATATCCCTCGGGCAGCCCCACCGCCTCGCCACTGCACGCCAGCCGTGTCCACGGGTAGCGCGTGCGATACCGGTCGATGTTCGGCGTTTGCGCCGCAAACACCGCATTGCCCAGCTCGCGGGGATTGAGCCCCCATCCGTCACGAATAATGATAGCTACCGGTCTCATCTGTTCCTCCCCATTTCAGCTTTCAGCATTTCAGCATTTCAGCTTTCAGCTTTCAGCATTTCAGCGTTTCAGCTTTTCTCTTCAGCTTTCAGCATTTCAGCATTTCAGCATTTCAGCTTTTCTCCCCAGCTCTTCCGCGTCCAGCGCATACGCCGGATCGATCTCCAGCGGCAGCGCCGACCCGCCCGCTGCGGCGGGCGCGAGGGTCACGCCCGCCGCCGCGAACCAGCGCGCCCATTTGGCCTGCAGGTCGCGGCGGCAGGTTTCCGGCGAGTCGGGGCCGGAGGCATTTTTCACCGGTGAAAATTCATCGGCGCGATCAAAGGCCAAATTGACCACCCGCTTCGCGTCGGGCAGCACGTCGAAGATGAATTTCTCGAACTTGTAACCGGTGTTGGCCGTCGGCTTGACCACCGTGCCGTCATCGGCGCAGAACGGGATCTTCTTGTGCGCCAGATGCAGGGGCAGGGGACGGAGCGCCTCCTGTCTGAGGAAGGGGAGGCTGAAAACATGGATCGCCACGCTGCCATAGTTGAAGACCAGCCCGCCGTCGGGCGTGCGCCGATGCTTCTGCTCGTCGGTCAGCTCGGAGTATTCGACCATCTCGCAGCGGCCGTCGCGCATCACCACCACACCCAGACCCTCCTGCGGCTCGCGCTTGGCGCAGACCTTGATCGAAATGTCGGCGTGTTCCAGCAGGTGGAGCCCGATGAACGCCGGATCGGCGACCTCCACCAGCGGATTGTCGACCTGGAAATAAAAGACCGTGGTCAGGCCGCGGCGTTCCATGTCGGCCAGCCCGCCGCTCGCCGCCAGCGCCGAAAGCGTGCCGCCGTGGCCGTCGGGGCTCATGAAGATGTGGCCGGGCGCATCCAAAATGATCCGGCCGGAGGCGTCGAGCGCGGGCCACATCCCCTGCATGAAGAAAAAGACATCCTCGCGCGCCAGGCCGAAAAAGCCCTGCTCCTCGAAATGCGCGCGCGTCGCCGCGTCGTTGGTGTCGCTCGTCAGGATGTAGAAGGGCACCCGCACGCCGTGCCGCCGCGACAGCGCGAGCACCTTGCGCGCGTGATAGTGGAAGAGCGTCGCGCCGCTCGCCGGCCCGATCACATACGCGCCCTTCGGGCCGTCGTAGCCGAGGCGCGAGCCTTGTCCGCCCGCCACCAGCAGCACGCCGACGCGCCCCGCGCGCAGCTCGGCCTCGCCCCGCGCCACGGCCGCCGCCCGCGCCGCCGTGTCGAGCGTCACCACGTCGGCCGGCTGCGGCGCGCCCGCCGCCCCCGCGCCGCCGCCCGCCGCCAGCATCTCCCGCATCCGGGCGATGCTCTCAAAATCGAGCGTGGCGATCTGCGCGAGCAGCGCCTCGCGCGCCGCCCCATCCAGCCGATCCCAGAAGCGGAGCACATGCCCCTGCCCGTGATGATGCAAAACCTCTGTGGCGTGTTCAAACGTCATGCGTCTCTCCTGTTCATGCGGTAATCCCGCGACCCGGCGGTCACCCCGCCTGCTTCGTCGCGTTCAGGCGCAACATCGCGTCAATAAAGGGCTGCAGCGCGCCGTCCAGCACCGCCTGCACGTTCGATGTCTGCTCGTCCGTCCGGTGATCCTTGACCATCGTGTACGGCTGGAGCACGTAGGAGCGGATCTGGCTGCCCCAGGCGATTTCGCCCTTCTCGCCGTAAAACCGCTCCATCTCCTGGCGCTGCTGGTCGGCCTGCAGCTCGTAGAGCTTGGCCTTGAGGATGCTCATCGCCCGCGCCCGGTTTTTGTGCTGCGAGCGCTCGTTCTGGCAGGCCACGACGATGCCGGTCGGGAGGTGGGTCAGCCGGACCGCCGAGTCGGTCTTGTTCACATGCTGACCGCCCGAACCGCCGGAGCGGTAGGTGTCGACCCGCAGATCATCCTCGTTGACCTCCACGTCGGCGTCGTCTTCCAGCTCGGCGATCACATCGAGCGAGCAGAACGAGGTGTGACGGCGCTTGGCCGAGTCGAACGGACTGATCCGCACCAGCCGGTGGATGCCCCGTTCGCCCTTGAGATACCCGTAAGCATAGGCCCCCCGCACCGCGAAGGTGATCGATTTGAGCCCCGCCTCCTCGCCCGCCTGACTGTCCATGACCTCGAGCTCGTAGCCGTTGTCCTCGCAATACCTGCGGTACATGCGGAACAGCATGTCGGCCCAGTCACAGGATTCGGTGCCGCCGGCGCCGGAATGAATCGTGAGAAAGGCGTTGCTGGCGTCGAGCTTGCCGCCCAGGAGCGACTGCATCCGCAGTTTCCTGAAGATCGCTTCGCCGCGGGCCGCGGCGTCGGCCGCCTCCTGCACCGCCTGGTCGCGCGCCGCCTCATCCGGCTCGGCACGCGCCAGATCCATCAGCAGCGCGGCATCCTCGATCGCCAGGCACAGCCCGTCAAACGGCTTGACGAACGCCCGTTCGCGGTTGGTTTTGCCGATCACATCCCGCGCCGCCGCGGCATTGTTCCAGAATTCCGGGACCGCGGCCTGAGCCTCCAGCTCGTTTAAACGTTCGCGACGGTTGGCAATGTCAAAGATAACCTCGCATCTCTACCAGTCCCTCGCGCAACTGGTCGAGGCGCGTCATCACGTCCTCGATGGCAATAGCCATGTTAAAAAATCCTTTCACCCGCCCGGTCTGGAGCCCCGCCCGCGCGGTCTCATCATACCGATCAAGGGGCTAAAGTGCGTATTGTCGCACATGACCGGCCTTAGAGGCAAGAAAGCAAACGCCCTTTTCTCTGCTTCCCATATCACGTCTTATTGGGTGAGGCTCTTGCAAAACCCCCCGGACGCTGCGCCTGACGGCTTGCGTCCGAGAGGTTTTGTAAGATTTTTTGCTGAAGCGGCGGGTCCGACGCTAAACAAACGGACTCGACAGGGCCATCGTTGCGGGTTTCGGCCGTTTTCGGGCAGGCGCCGCCGTCCTCGCCCTGTCGCGGGCGGGTTTGCCGAGGTCGGAGTCCGACTCGATCAGGTTCAGGCGAGCATTCTGAGCATCTGCTCGGCGGCGATGACCAGCAAGCCGAAGGCCAGGTGTGCCGCCACCTTGACCGGGCCGCGCACGCGGACATGCCGTCCACCGTGTTCCTCATGCAGATGGCTGTTGACCCGCTCGACGGCCGTGCGCTCGTTGTAGCGCCGCGACTCTGCCGGGGAAAACTCGATCTTTTCTCCCCGCCGCGCATTGTGGTCAATGATGGCCACGTGCCCCAGCCGCGCGGACATCTCGCGAATTTCCTTGGCGTCGTACGCGGCGTCGGCCAAGTCATAGAGGTTGATGATGCGTTCGGCGGTCATCTGCGCCAAGGGAATGGCGACCTGGCTGTCATGCAGGCTGGCGGAGGTGAGGATGAAGCTGACCGGGATATCGCCGTCGATCACGTCCAGATGGGCCTTGTACCCACGCCAGCATTCGGTCTTGTCTTGGCTGTTTTTCTTGCAGCCCCAGTCGCAAACTGTTGGCAAATCGGCCAGATTCGCCTTCAAATCGCGTTCGAGTTGACGTTGCATCCGGGTGGGTTCCGGTGGCTGAGCGGGAGGTTCGTCCTTGCGGCGGCGGCCGCGTTTGAGATCGGCATTCGCCTTCGGCTTGGCCGCAGCCTTCTCGCGGGCGTGAATCGCGGTGGCGTCGCGGCTGACGTGTCCGGCGAGCTTCTCACCATAGTGCGTCTTGAGCATGGCCTCGTGAATCTGCTGCGGCCGGTCGTCGCGGGCGAAGGCGTCGAACGCGCGCGAAAAGGTTGCCTCAGAGGGCACCTCGCCAAGTGACTCCCAGCCGCACAACCGACGCAGGGCCGGACGGTGGCGGATGGCGTCGATCAGGTCGCGGGTGGTGGCGAAGTTCCACACGGCTTTGGCGATGTACGCCTTGCACAGCGTTAACCGATCACTGGGCGGACAGCCGTTGCCGCACCATCGGTAGGTCGCGATGTGATCTTGCGGAGCGCACAGTTCGCAGACGGCCACGAACTGCCGATGCTTGTCGTCGAGCGCTCCGATTTCGTCCTCCAGCACTGGGAAGAGCCATAACTGGATGCTGCTCCACAACTGGCCCATTGGGTTTTGCTGTCGCGTGTTCTGCATGCGCAAGTCTCCTTTCTGCGTGTCCACACCCGTTCTTTTGAGTGACGGATAAGTTATAACATATTGCGCAGCAAAAAGATACAACTATTTTAATAAAAAATGGGGGGGGGTAGACAAATGCCTTGGAATGTGCGACACTACTCTTGTTCGTTGTGGGCGTGGTATGCTGCCGCGCAGAAAACGATGGGGCATTGGTTGGAAAGTCAGACGAGTCCACGTTGGGCGACGCGGCTCTTCAACTTACAAAACGCCCCGCGACGCAAGCCGTCAGGCGCAGCGTTGCGGGGGGTTTTGCAAGAGCCTCATTATCAAGCGTCTCTTTTGTCGAATCAGGTTTTGCGCGGTCTCGGGGCATTCCGTGCGGGAATGCCGCACGTGCGGGATCGGGCGTGTTTAGCGAAGGAGTTTAAGACGTGGGTAAAGCGAGCGTTTTTTCGGGGCAGGGCGCGCAATACGTTGGCATGGGCAGGGATCTGGCCGCTGCAGACGGGGCGATTCTCTCGATTTTTGACCGTGCGAACGAGGTGCTGGGCTTTGATCTGAAGTCCCGGTGTTTCGATGGGCCGATCGAGGCTTTGACGCAGTCCAACGTCTGTCAGCCGGCGATTTTTGTGGTCAGCGTGGCCTGCCTCCGCGCGTATCAGGCCCGGTTTCCGGAGGCCCGGTTTGATCTGACGGCCGGGCTGAGTCTGGGCGAGTGGACGGCGCTGCACGCAGCGGGTGTCCTGGGCTTTGACGAGACGCTGCGGGTGCTGGAAGCGCGCGGGCGCTTCATGCAGGAGGCCTGCGGCGCGCGCGAGGGCGGCATGGTGAGCATCATGGGCGCCACGGCCGATCAGCTCGACGCCCTCTGCAGCGCGACCGGCGTGACCCAGGCCAATATCAATTCGGAATCCCAGGTGGTGCTTTCCGGCGCCAAGGCGGGCATCGCCGATGCGGCCAGACTGGCAGGCGAGATGAAGCTTAAGGCGGTGCCTCTGGCGGTGGCCGGGGCGTTTCATTCGCCGTTGATGGCTCCGGCGCGCGAGCAACTGGCCGGCTTCCTGAAGACGGTGCCGTTCGGGACGCCCCGGATGACGGTGCTGTCGAATGTGACGGGGCAGCCGCACCCGGCGGACGGCGAAGCGATCAAGGCGCTCATGCTGCGGCAGGTGACCGAGTCGGTGCGGCTGCTCGATTGCGTGCGCACGGCGCGCGCGGCGGGCGTCGCCGATTTCACTGAATTCGGCCCGGGGAAGGTGCTCTCGGGGCTGATCAAGCGGATTGACAAGCAGTTCGCTGTGGCGAACATCCAGGACGTGCCGTCGCTCGACGCCTTGACGCCGCCGGCCTGAGCCGCACGCCGGACGAAGATCACAGGATTCACCCACAACAAAGGAACACACTATGGGACGGTTTGATGGAAAGATCGCGCTGGTTACGGGCGCGGGGCGGGGTATTGGACGCATCATCGCTGAGACGCTCGCGCGGGATGGCGCCGATCTGGTGCTCTGCGATGTGATGCCGGAGCCGCTGGAGGAGTGTGCCGCGTCTATCACCGCCCTTGGACGCAAGGTGTTGACGGTGGTGACCGACGTGGGCAACAAGGACTCGGTTGAAGCGTGCGTGGCGCGCGCGGTGGAGACTTTCGGCCGGATCGACATTCTGGTCAACAACGCCGGGATCACCCGGGACAAGCTGTTGATCCGGATGAGCGACGAGGACTGGGATCTGGTTCTGCAGATCAATCTGAAGGGCGCGTTCCTGTTCTCGCGGGCTGCGGCCCGGCTGATGATGAAGCAGCGTTCGGGGGTGATGATTCAAATCGCCTCCATTATTGGCTTGATCGGGAACGCCGGTCAGTGCAATTATGCTGCCTCAAAAGCTGGCCTCATCGCCATGACGAAGTCACTGGCGAAGGAGCTGGGATCACGGGGTGTCCGCGTGAACGCGGTCGCGCCGGGGTTTATTGTCTCGAAGATGACAGACGCCCTTCCGACGGAAGTGCGTGATCAAATGCTGGCCAACACGCCACTGGGGCGCTTCGGCGCACCGGAGGATGTGGCGAATGCGGTGGCGTTTCTCGCATCGGATGACGCGTCCTACGTGACGGGTCAGGTTCTGAGCGTGAACGGTGGAATGTCAATGTGACAAAGCGCGGCGGGAACGATCCTGTCGCGATAAACGGACGAGTGCGAGGAGAATGATATCATGGCCAACAAATTGGAAGAACGGGTCAAGGCAATCATCGTCGAGCAATTGGGCGTCAATGCCGAGCAGGTCACACCCGAGGCGTCGTTCATTGACGATCTCGGCGCCGACTCGCTGGACACTGTGGAACTGATCATGGCGTTCGAAGAGGAGTTCGGGGCGGAGATCCCGGATGAGGACGCCGAGAAGCTGACCTCCGTCGGCAAGGTGATCGCGTATCTCGCCGGCAAAGGCTTCGACAAGGAATAATCGAGCCTGTCACTGCGACAAACCGGGGGACCGTTCGACGGAACCCCGGTTTTTTTGTTTTCTGGGTGCGGAGCCAGGCGACGCACGCGTCACACGGGTCTGGCGTTCAAGCGGATGTGAACCATGCGAATGAATGAGCGGCTGATTGTGGCGGTGGCCACGGGTTTCGGATTCGGTTACGCGCCTGTGGCGTCGGGGACGATCGGCACGCTGGTCGCGTTGCCGATCGTTTGGTGGGCGGCTGGTTTTCACGAGCAGTGGTGGTGGCAGGCCGCGCTGGCGGCGGGGCTGACGCTGCTGGCGGTTCCGATCTGCGATGCCGCCGAGAAGATCTTCGGCACGAAGGACGATGGGCGCATCGTGGCCGATGAGTGGATGTTGTTTCCCATCTGCCTGATCGGGCTCCCCGTGCGAGAGCACGGGCTCATCCTGCTGCCGCTCTGTTTCGTTGTTGCGCGCGTCTGCGACATTATCAAACCGCCGCCCGCGCGAAGGCTCGAGCGTGTGCCCGGCGGCGCCGGCATCGTGCTCGACGACCTGGTCGCCTCGCTCTATGCCCTGGCCGTCAACCACCTGACGTGGGAATGGATCCGCCCAGGCTGATCAGCGTGCGGCCGGAAAACGCCCAGAGGACGCGTCCGGCGAGATCCGCCTCGTTCCACGGCACCGGCAGCACCGGTATGGCCAGTCGGCGCAGCATCTCTCGGCAGGGCTTCGAGATCTCATCGCGCGACATCACCAGCACGGGCGTCCGCTGAGTCTGCGGATCGTTTCGCAGCTTGAGCAGCGTCTCGGAATTCGGATCCTGTCCGCAGCAGCATTCGAACACCAGCATGTCGGCCGCCTGCGTGGCGCACAGGCGCAGCGCGTCGTCCAGGGAGCGGGCGCTGTGGACGCGGTACCCGCGGTTCGCGAGTTGCCCCTCCAGCATCAGCGCCACATCTGCGGTCATGCAGAAAATCGCCACGGCGGGGGCGGCGGCCAGAGGCAGACGGATGGTCACGGCCGTGCCGCAGTCCGATCCAGGAACCGGGCTGGCCACGTGCAACGAGCCCCCGTGCAACTCGACGATCTCGCGCGAAATCGCGAGCCCCAGTCCCGATCCGGTCACATGGTCGCCGACCCGGAAATACCGCTGCGTGACCCGTGCCAGCGCATCCGGCGGAATTCCCACCCCGGTGTCGGAAACGGTGATCAGCGCAAACCCGGAATCCGCCGGGTCGCGTGCGAGCGAAACCGTGATTTGCCCGCCATCGTCGCCGCAGAATTTGACCGCATTGCCGACGACGTTGATCATGACCCGCTCGATCTTTTGGGCGTCGCACGTGCAAAACAGCTCAGCCGGCGGCATGTCGACCCGCATCCGAATATGCTTGGCGTCGGCTTGGACCCGCAGGGTCTCCACGCCAGCCTGAATCAGCGTCGTGCAGGGTGCCCGCGCCAGGGTCAGGGTGAGGGTTTTCGTTTCCACCTGGCGCAGGTCGAGGATGTCGTTCACCGTCGTCAGCAGCCGTTTGCAGTCCGATCCGAGCCGTTCGAGGTACATCACAGCCCGTTCGGGGAGCGGCCCCACGACGCCCCGGAGCATGTTGTTGACGGCGTAGATCATCGAGGTCAGGGGGGTGCGCAGCTCATGGGAGACGTTCGAGACAAATTCCATCCGAGCCCGATCATGCGCCTGCAGGCGTTCGACCGCTTTCTCAAGCGCCTCCTGGTCCCGCTTGCGTTCCGTGATATTGCGCACGAAGAAGCAGAGCTGGTGCCCCTCCTCGTCGAGATTCAGGCTGTTGACCGCGATCTCGGCCGTGAACGAGGTCCCATCCGTCCGCAGGCAGATGGCCTCGATGAGCGTGTATTTGTGGCTCAACAGGTTGGAGTGGATGGTGTCGACCAGCGCTTCGCCCGCTCCGGAGAGCAGATTCCACACCGGGAGTCCCAGCAGCCGATCCTCGTCGGCGAGGAAGAAATCGGCGGCGCGGCCGTTGAAATCGATCACCCGGCCATAGCGGTTGGTGATCAGCACGGCGTCGTAGACACTCTCCAACAGCAGATCGTAAGGGGTGTCGCGATCCAACCGGTCATGCCGTTTCGCCGAGAAGGCGGTGGTCGTCACCGTGTCGGACCGCCGCGTCGCCCGGCGTGGACCCGGCGCCGCCACCGCCGCGAGGTCGATGCGCATGGTTCGTGCCGCCTGCTTGCTCATGCGTGCTGAGCCTCTCGTTTGAGGCGCCTGAGCTTGCCGGCGACGGCGAGTTTCTGAACCTGCGACATGCGGTCGACCAGCAGGACGCCGTTGAGGTGGTCAATCTCATGCATCAGGGCCCGGGCGAGGAGCCCCTGCACGGTGAGGGTCTGGCGTGACGCGTCAAGCGCCAGGAAGGTGACGGTCACCTGGTTGGGGCGGGAGATGAGGGCGTTGATATCGGGGAAGCTCAGGCATCCCTCGTTGTTCCGCTGGCTCCCCTCGGTGGCGAGGACCTCGGGATTGACAAGCACGATCGGCATGGGGATCGCGGCGTTGAAGGCGCGACACATCGGCTTCTCGGCGTCGGGGGGAATGTCGATGACGCACACCGCCTCTTCGCGGCCAATCTGCGCCGCAGCGAGACCGACGCCGCTGGCTTGGTGCATGGTTTCGATCATGTCGGCGGCGAGCCGCCGTATTTCATCGGTGATGGCCGGAACAGTCCGGGCTGCCCGGCGCAGAGCGGCGTTGCCAAAGGTGATGATCGGATGAGTCATGACGGCGGCCCTTTTCTGAAGGAAACGCGTTTTCACGTGAGGTCGTTTCAAGGCTTGGGCAGAACGATCCGCCACGGGATCGGTTCTTCCGCATGCTTCCCCGGGATGCCCACCGTGAGACGGTCACCCGATGACTGGTAAGCCTGAGCGACCGCTTCCGGAGGCTGTTCGATCATTTTCCGGGTGACCGCCGGAGCGGCGGCGGCCGGCAGGGGCGCCGACGCACTGACCGTCGACGGGGGTGCGGGTGCCGGGAGGGTCGGGATCGGCGGCGGCGATTCGGCGACGGGAGGCGGATTCAGATGCTCGACCGCTGAGCGCGGGACGAGCGGGCCGATGCTGGATGGCCACGCGGGCTGTGCACGAAGCGCCTCATTCTCTTTTTGAATCGCGGCCAGCGTGGCCTTGATCTCGTCCAGGGCCGACGATTGCGGAACCGCCGTCACGGGTTCCGGGACGGGCGACTGGGCGGCGGCCAGCCTGGCGGTGACCCGTGCTTCGATGATGCGTTCCAGAGCGGCGGGGTCGATCGCCGGCGATGCGTCGGGCTCGGGTCTGGCGCCCGCAGCCAGCCGGGCCGCGATCTGTTCCTCGATGGCCCGAGCCAGAGCGGCGGGGTCGGTGGCAGCGGGAATCGGCGCTGCCGGCGCCGTGCGCTGATCGATCAGAACCGAAAACAGCTTGTCATTCTTGGCCGACAGGTCGCCATAGATCGAGACGCCGATGGCGATCAATCCGACCATGACCACGATCAAAAGGACGGCGAAAAAGGCGGACAGGAGGATCAGCCGCTGGCGCGCGCGCTGCCGTTCGGTCTCCAGATAGTCTTGAAACGCCTTGAGTACCGGGAACGAGTCGGGGGTGGCGTGGAGTGCGGCGTTGTGAATCGAGACCAGGGCGCCCGGTTGCTCCGGCAGGCCGGCGTACGACGGGTCGAAGGCGGGTGTCGGCGCGCCTGCCGAACCGGTGACCGTTTGCTTGGGCGGGATGTTCGAGGTCATGTCTGTTTCCATGCGATAACGCAATCCGGATAAAGAACGGCGAGCATCATACCGCTAATTCGTCCGTGAAACAAGCGTAGGAATTGCAATTCGTCCGCGCGTTGTGTATGCTCTCCCGCGTCCATTACCGGGCGACCCCGTTGGGTCGCCTATTCACGAACCGTTAGCAAGAGGATTCCCATGGCCAATATGCTCGAACAGGTCAAGCAGGCGATGCAGATGCGCAAAGAGGCGAAGCGTCTTCAGGCAGAGGTTGAAAAGATCACCTTTGAATACACCAACGCCGGCATCTCCTGCGTGGCGCGCGGCGACTTCTCGATCCTCTCGATCAAGATCACCCCCGAGGCGCTGAAGGAGGTGGCCGCCGGCAAGCCGGAGCGCTTTGAGACCATGCTTCACACCGTGGTCAACGCCGCGCTCAAGGGGGTGCGCAAGCAGACGCAGGAGGCGATGAGCAAGCTGATGAAGGATTCGGGGATGGCCGGCATGTTCGGGGGCCTGGGCTGAACGCCATGATCGGTCCGCTGGACAATCTGGTGCGGAGCCTGGCGCGGCTGCCCGGGCTTGGACGCCGCTCGGCGGAGCGGGCGGCGCTGGCGCTTGTCCGGAGGCCGGAACATCTGCTCGACGAGCTGAGCGCCGCGCTGGCCGCCGCTCGTGAACGGGTGCGCTGCTGCGATGTCTGTGGCGGCTTCACCACCACCGACGTCAATCCGTGCCCGCTCTGCACGGGCTCGGGGCGGGATCCCGAAATCCTCTGCGTGGTCGAGGAGCCGGGCGACATCCTCGCGATCGAGCGCTCGGGCGGCTTTCGCGGCCGCTACCACGCGCTGCTGGGCAAGCTATCGCCGGCGCGGATGACCGGCCCGGCCGAGCTCCGCATTCAGGCACTCCTGGACCGTGTTCAGACCGGGGGCGTGCGCGAGGTGGTTCTGGCCCTCAGCACCGATCTCGATGGCGACACCACCGCCGGCTATCTCGCCGAACGGCTGCGCGCCCGTGGCGTGCGGGTGACGCGCCTGGCTTTCGGCCTTCCCGCCGATAGCGGCGTCGGCTATTCGGACCCGCTCACCCTCAAGCGGGCGCTTGGGGGGCGCCAGGAGGTGGCGTAAGCGTATGGACGAAAACACGTCGGACAGCATTGCGACAATTTTACAACAGATCCGGGAGCGGATCGCGCGCGCCTGCGAACAGTCGGGGCGGAGCCCGGACGAGGTCGAGGTGATCGGGGTCACCAAAACGTTCGGTCCCGAGGTGGTTGCCGAGGCGTGGGCGGCCGGCATCCGCCGTTTTGGCGAGAACCGCGTGCAGGAGGCGGCCTTCAAGATTCCCCAGTGCGTCACCGGTCCCGACTGGCACCTGATTGGCCACCTGCAGCGGAACAAGATCCGGCCCGCCCTGGGGGTCTTCTCAACGATCCACTCGGTCGACTCGGCCCGGCTCGTCGAACAGCTTGACGACGCCGCCGATGAGGCGGGCGTGCGCCCCGACATTCTGCTGGAGGTGAATGTCTCGGGCGAGGCGAGCAAGTTCGGCATCAAGCCCGACGCGGTGGCGCAGGTGGTGGAGCGCGCGCTGGCGTGCCGCGCGCTGACGCTGGTCGGATTGATGACGCTCGCGCCGTTCTGCCCGGACCCCGATCAGACGCGCCCGTTTTTCGCCAGGCTGCGTGAGCTGCGTGATCGGCTGGCGCGTGATTTCGCGATCGGCCTGCCCCGTCTGTCCATGGGGATGTCCAACGATTTTGAAGCGGCGGTTCGCGAAGGCGCCACGTGGATTCGCATCGGCTCGCTGCTCTTCGGCCACCGCCCCACGATGAAGCAGAACCTGCGGCAGCAGATGGCCGCTGACGGCGTCTGGGACGAGTGAGGCGCGTGCACAACCCCCTCCGCCGCGCTCAGCAGCGCGAGGCGGGGCTCTGCCAGGGCGGCGTGTCGGGAAGGGCGTCGAGGAATGCGCGGGTGAGATCCCCGGCATAGGCGCCTGCGTAGGTTCCGGCGAGAAAGCGGTCGAAGGATTCATCGTGGAACCGGCACCAGGAGGCGTCTTCGCGGCCGGGGAGGATCGGATAAAAGAGGACGCTCGCTTCGGTTGCCGCAGCAAGGTCGCCCGGCGCATCCCCAATCAGGAGCACGCGGCCGGGCTGGTAGCGGCCATCGGTGGCGAGCCGGATCTGGCGGGCCTTGGAGCCGACCTCCTGACCGGTGATCGCGGCAACCCGATCGGCGATGCCGTGGTGGTGCCACTCCTTGAGCAGGGCCTCTTCGGGGGTTTGCGACACCACGATCGCGTCACAGGCGCGTGCAATCCGGTCCAGACTCTTGAGCGCCCACGGGAAGGGCGGCGTCGGCGCCATCCGGGTGTCAATGTCGGCATTGACCGCGAGGCTCCACTCCAGCACGCGCGTCAGGTCCGGGTCGCCGCTGCGGGCAACCTCGGCGTGCAGCGACGGGTTGCCAAGCGGCAGTCCCGACTGGCAGTACGCCCGCAGCGCCCCGGTGCGCGGTAGCGGCACGCCGGATGCGCGGACGACGTCCCACGTTTCGAGCAGCTCAAAGGTCAGCAGGAGATTGGTAAACCGGTTCTGGCCGCGCGTTTTCGAGCCGATATTCACGAACTCGGCGGCGGCGCGCACCTGTGCCTCGATGCGCTCCAGCCCCCAGAACGAGCAGATGAGGGGATGAAAATGGTTCTTCTGCTTCACATCCATGGTGTCGAACACACAACCGTCGGAATCCACCCCCACGAAGGCGTCGTGAGCGGGACGGAGGGCAATGAGGTCGGCGGCTGTTGTGCGACGAAGATCCATGGCGACACTCCCAATTCATTTCCACGCATTCCAGGGCGACTTCGGCGACTGCTCCGACGAGCCGCAGAAGCGATCATGCGTTGATCTTCTTCATGTAACCCCTGGATGACGCACCTCGCGGGAGGTGAATCAAAAGAGTAAATATAGGTTATTTGGAACGTGATTACGAGCCTGATTGCAATACCCCCCAGCCCCGCACGCCCAATGAGAATTCGCTAACCTTTTACACCGCCGACCAGCAATTTGGATCCCGATATTGACGACCATAATTGGAATTGCTGACCTCCGACGAACTTCCCTTGCCGTCTGACCGCGAGACAGGCTAAACTATGCGGCATGACAACTCCTGCAGACACCTCCGCCGACACCCGTCCCGACTGGGACACCTATTTCATGGACATCGCCCGCGTGGTCTCCAGCCGCGGAAACTGCAGCCGCCGCAAGGTGGGTGCCGTGGCAGTCTCGGATCACCGCATCATCTCCACCGGCTACAATGGCACCCCGCGCGGCATCCGCAACTGTTGCGAGGGCGGCTGCGCCCGCTGCGCCTCGAATGCCCCATCGGGTTCGGCGCTCGCTGAATGCGTCTGCTCCCATGCCGAGGAGAATGCGATCACGCAGGCGGCTTACCACGGTGTCCGCACCAAGGATGCCATCCTCTATGTCACCATCAGCCCCTGCCTGACGTGCGCCAAGATGATCATCAACGCGGGCATCCGGGAAGTGGTCTACGGCGGGAACTACGCCTTCAACGAGCAGACACGGGCGCTTTTCGCCGAGGCGGGCGTTGCCTGCCGCTCGCACGCCCCAACCGGTTCGTAGCCAGTCATCGGATGGAATGTTTGATTTCGGCGTCATCCATCGTTCACCCCCAACGCTCCCCAGCACTATGAAAAACAAAGCCATCTATGACGAGCTGTTGCGTCGCTACCGCGCGCATTTCAACCGCGATCCCGAGGTGGTGGCCTATGCCCCCGGGCGGATTGAGGTGATCGGAAACCACACGGACTACAACGAGGGTTTTGTCTGTTCAGCCGCCATCAACTTCGGCACCTTTTTTGCGGCGGCCCGCCGCGACACCGGGGCGTGCCGGCTGGTGGCGGGCGACCTGATGAAGGAGGTCGCCTTTGACGCGTCTTGCGCCGCGCCGTCGACCGGCGACACCTGGTCGAATTATGTCAAGGGGGTGCTCGCCGGCTTGCGCGAGCGGGCGGCTGTCCCGTGCGGGTTTGACGGCCTGTTTCTCGGCAACATCCCGCTCGGAGCGGGCCTCTCGTCGTCCGCCGCCCTGGAGATCTCCTCGGGTCTGGCGCTGGCCCGGCTCTATGGCAGGACGATTGACCGGCTTGATCTGGCCAAGATCGGCCAAGCCGCGGAGCATCGGTTTGCCGGCGTCAAGTGCGGGCTCCTCGACCAGATATCCTCCCTTTTCGGCGCGGAGGAGATGCTGGTCGAGACCGATTTCCGAACCTTCGCCGTGAAGAACGTCCCGCTGGGTGAGGATGCCTGCTTCCTGATGTGCAACACCCACGCTCGGCATGCGCTGGTTGACGGCGAGTACAACCGTCGCCGGGCGGCCTGCGAGGAGGCGCGCGACCATTTTGCCAGGGTCTTGCCGCATCCGGTGCGGGCGCTGCGAGACGTGTCCATGGAGGAGTGGCGGACGCATCGCTGCGGATTGGACGACGGGGTGGCGCGCCGCGCCGCGCATCCGATCGGCGAGAACGAGCGGGTGCTGGCTGCGGCGGATGCGCTGGCGACAGGCGACCTCGTTCGCTTCGGTCAGCTCATGTTCGAATCGCACGAAAGCTCGCGGGTGAATTTTGAGAACTCCTGTCCCGAGCTGGACTGCCTCGTTGCGGCTGCGCGCAAGATCCCCGGCGTGATGGGCGCGCGCCTCTCCGGCGGCGGATTTGGCGGTAGCGTGGTCGTCCTCGTCCATCCGAGAGACGCCGAGACAGCGGGTGCGGCCCTGGCCAACGCCTATGCCGCAGCCTTCGGCAAACCGTGCGATGTGCGCCTGATCCGCCCCAGCGCCGGGGCGTCGGTTGTGAGGGCGGGGTGAGCGGGTGGGGGAGGGGAATGCGGCGGCCCGGCCGGCTTTCCGATTGTCCCGCGTGTGAGAGACGGGAACGGGGGATCCGGGTGAGCACCCCGGGGTGAGCAAGCGGAGCGTATGAAGACGCGTATGCCAATGGTTCTCGGATCGGCGTCGCCGCGGCGGCATAAGCTGCTGCGGGGGCTGGGACTTGATTTCGAGGTGGTCGTCGCGGACACCGAGGAGATCCATGACGCGGCCGATCCGGTGGGCACTGTCGTGCACAACGCCGTGACGAAACACACCGCCTGCCGCACGCTGCGTCCCGATGCCTGCCTCCTTACGGCCGATACGCTGGTCTGGTTTGACGGACGGCTCATCGGCAAGCCCCGCGACTTGGGAGAGGCGGCTGAATTTCTGCGGGCCTTCTCCGGCCGCACGCAAACCGTTTACACGGCCGTCGTCCTCTCGCTGCCGGGAACGGCCCCGGACATCCGGGTCGAGGCCTCGGCCGTTCATTTCAAGGAACTGGACGATGAGACGATCCAGCGCTACCTGCTTCGCACCCGACCGCTCGACCGGGCTGGCGCCTACGACATTGACGAGAACGGGGATTTGCTGATTCACGGCCATGCCGGTTCCTATGCCAACATCATGGGACTGCCGATCGAAGCCGTGCGGGATTGGCTCACCGCCCGCCAGTTCCTGACCCCTGATCCCTGATCCGTAGAGCGCCATGTTTGATGCCCACACACACATTCAGGATCCGCGCCTCGCCGCATGCCGCGCCGCCGCGTTGGATGCCGCCTGCCGGGCCGGGGTTTCGGGACTTTGCTGCTGCGCAACCGCGCCGGATGACTGGGACGCAGTTGCTGCGCTGGTGTGCGACCGTCCGTTGATCCTTCCCGCCTGGGGCGTCCATCCGTGGCAGGCAGGCGATCTTCCCGCTGGGTGGGATGACCGCCTCGGCGCGCTGCTTCATGCCCATCCGGAGGCAGCGGTGGGCGAGTGCGGTCTCGACGGCATTCGGGCCGAGCCAGTGCCCGGCATCCAGCGCGCGGTGTTGCAGCGTCAACTGGAACTGGCGGCCGCCTGTGGCCGGCCTGTCGTGCTCCATGGCGCGCGTGCATGGGGCGCGTTGATTGCGGCGGTCAAACCCTTCGCCGGCCGCATCCCCGCGCTTGTGGCCCACAGTTTCGGCGGCTCGCGCGACATTTTGCGTGACTGGCTGGCCCTCGGTGGTTTTGTCTCGTTCTCCGGAACGCTCTGCAATGCCGCCGCAACCCGCGTCCGCGCTGCTGCCGCCGCAACCCCGGCCGACCGCCTCCTCGTCGAAACCGACAGCCCCGATCTGTTTCCGCAAGGAGGCGTCCTCTGTCCCGGCTGTGCCGTCCCGGCCGTTGCCGCCGACACGGGGCCCAATCATCCCGCCAATCTGGCCGTCGTGCTCGCCGCCCTTGCCGCAATCCGCGGCGTCGCAACCGACGAACTCGCCAGCCTCACCGAACGGAATGCGCGTCGCGCATTCGGACGCTCTACGCACCCCCTGAACCGGATACCCTGAACCGATCCGATGGAAAACGACGTCAGGCAACCCGCGAAAGCGGTCGCACGTGTCATCGGCTCGCCAAGGCTGAAGAAAGGATAAATGAAAAAATCGTGACTGACCCATACTTGATTTTTTTCCCGCTTGACGCCGATGAAATAATCGCTATCCTTCCCGGCGTGAACGATTGGGTAATACCCGCTTTTATAACAATTTAGCCGTCGTGTCCCCTGTGACGTTCGATGCTCAAGTTTACCAGCGCCTTTCTGCTTCGTTTCACGTTGGCGCCCGGTCGGACGATGAGGACAGCAAGGAGTTTCTGAGATGGGAACGGTTCTAATCATTGATGATGAAAGTGTCATACGCGATTATTTAGCGACCCTGATTCGCCGTCTGGGACACGAACCCGTCACCGCGGCAACCGCCATGGCCGGACTCGAGAAGCTGGCGGATCCCGATTGCCAGCTTGTGATCGCGGACATCTTTCTTCCCGATTCGCCGCCGCCCGAGATTTGGATACAGCAACTCGCCCAGACTGCGGCCGGGCGCATGGTCGTGCTCATCTCGGGCGCGCCGTCGCAAGAGCTGAATGAATGCGCAACCGCCTCTGGCATCACCACGTTTCTGAGCAAACCGTTTGAGTTGACGTTTATTCGCCGCATCCTGCAAACCGCATTCAACTAAAAGCATGGCCTGATGACTCGCAACCGTGTTTGGCGAGGGGTTCATGAATACGAAAACCCGGCTTGGCATACCTTTCTTTGACGACGTGTTCGGCGGCGTCTACCGCGGCTGGCAGACGTTGTGTCACGGCCGTGCCGGGAGCGGCAAGTCCATCTTCGGGATGCACTTCATTAATCAGGCGCTTGTCGAGGGCGACCGCGCCCTGCTTCTGTCGGAAAACCGTGTGGCCGACACGCTCAAGATGTCGGAGCGGTTCGGCATGCCGTTCGCCGCAGCCATGGCATCCGACCAGCTCACGCTGCTGGAGTATGGCGCGTTTATCACCGATAAAGTCGCCAGCAGCCATATCATGCTCCCCCCGCAGGCGTTCGATGAGCTTCAGGACATGATCGAGCTTCAGTCAATCCGGCGTGTGGTCCTGGATACCGTCCTCCCCTGGGTGGCGATCCAGCCGGTCTCGCATCTGGAGGATCATATTTATTCGTTCATCCACGCCCTTGACCGGATCGGCGTTACGGTCCTGATGACGCTACCCAAACCGGTTTCCCATGACGCCTTGATTCTGAAAAACCATCTCGAGGATCTGTGTTCGGTCTCGATCAACCTCGATCATGTGAATCAGTCGGAGCGCTGCCTGAGTGTCATCAAGTATATCGGTCAGGCGAATAACCTGTCGAGGCCGATCGCGTGTGCCATTCAGGACGGCCACGGATTTGTGCGCGCGTCGCCAGACACTTCCGAACTCACTCTCGCCAGCGCGAGCCCGCCCGAAAACCGCTCATCCCGAGAGGTCTCATGACCCTAGCCGGAACCTTTCCGATTCTCAAAATCAGCGTCGGCGTCGGCCTGCTGATCTTAGTTGTTGCGGCTGTCGCCTGCTATAGAATCCTGTCCCGCCGCCGGCGACCATCGCGGGAGGTTCTCGTCCAGGACGAGGCACCCCAAATAGTCAATCGACCGATCCCTGCGCCCTCTCCGGCCGCCAAGCTTTCCGCCGTAACCCCGCAACCGGAAACCCAGCCGGTGCCGGTCGGGCCTGAACCCGCCAAACCCCCCGCCGTCAGCGCCTTCCGGCAGGTCGCGCCGAAATCAGCGGACGGACGGCATCCTGTTCGGGAGGCCGATTATGTGTGGGAGTGAACGCGGGTGAAAGGACCCTCGCCGCGATCCGCCCTCTTTCATCGCACGGAGCTGTTGCTGGGCCGGTCGGTCCTGGAGCAGTTGGCCAGCACCCGTGTCATTCTCTTCGGCGTCGGTGGCGTTGGCAGTTGGTGCGCCGAAGCCTTGGTCCGAACGGGCATCCAACATCTGACCCTCGTCGATAATGACGTGATCTGCGCGACCAATGTCAATCGTCAGATTCAGGCAACCGCCGCGAATGTCGGACAGGTCAAGGTTCATGAGCTGCTAACCCGGCTGGTGTCCCTCAATCCGCAAGCTGCGATCGAGGCTCGGGCGGAGATCTACTCCGCCGAAACCCGCGACAGGTTCACCTTGAACGCCTATGATTATGTGATTGACGCCATCGACAGTCTGGCGTGCAAGATCGATCTGTTGGCCACGGCCATGACCGCCGGACCCCGCGTCTACTCCTCCATGGGCGCCGCCTGCAAGCTGGACCCCGCCCAAATTCGCGTCGCGTCCATTTGGAAGACCTCGGGATGCGCCTTGGCCCGCGCGGTACGGCGGGGGTTGCGCCAACGCCAGGTTTCGGGGGATTGCCTCTGTCTCTTCAGCGAAGAACACTTCCCCAACCGGGGCGAAGAATCGGCCTGTGGCACAGGAAATTGCCTCTGTTCGGAAATCGGGCGAGACGGGGCGAAGAGCGATGTCTGGTGCGGCCAGAAGGCCCGGATCAACGGTTCGCTTGTGCACATCACCGGCATCTTCGGCTTCCACCTGGCTGGCCTGGTGGTGCAGGACGTGCTCCGGCGAGTGGATGGCGGGGGCGAGTAGCGATGGGTCTCCCCATTTCTTCTACCAGGTGCAGAGACCTGTGGCCTCCTGGATGCGGTAGCGGAACACGCGCCAGCGGGAGTCATCCCGAAACGCTTTATAGCCGGTCGTGAAAACGCGGCCGTCGGCGTTCGTCCACAGCCGGTCAACGTAGGCGGCCGCTCCCGTAAGCGCCGGCGCCGCCCCGGGGCCCGAGACCCGCACGTCGGTCTCCAGATTGTAGTCCCGCACGTTCCGGCGGGTGAAGTTGGCCGAACCGGTCAGCAGGTCGGCGGTGCCGTCGCTCTTCTTGACCAGCAGCATCTTGGCGTGCATCTGCTCGCCATGGGTCACCGCCCAGCGGACGGGAACGCCCGCAGCGGCCAGCTCGCGCGCCGCCTGCCGGTTCGGCATCCCGTTCTTCTCCCGGCCGAAGGCGTCTTTGTTCGGGTCGAGCACCACGCGCATCGCCACGCCGCGACGCGCCGCCGCCTTCAGGGCGCGGAGGATCGGCCGGTCGGCGAGATAGAACATTACCAGGTCGAGCGAGTCCCCCTGTCCCGCCGCTCCGATCATGGCTTCGGCCGCGTCGGCGATCGCTTCCTCCGTCACCACCTGTACCCGGACGGCGTTTATCGGCGCGGGGTCCGCCCACGCGCCGGCCGGGTCGGCCGGTGCCGCGCCCGACAACGAAACCCGGCTGCCGCTCATGTTCAGGACCGCCTGCTCGGACTCCAGGACCGACCGCGCGGCCGGACCGTTGAAGACGACTCCAACGTTTGAGTGGACGCTGCTGCCGTCGTGGGGGTTGGCCGACGTGACCAGGGCGTACAGCTCGCCGCCCGCGTCGGCGACCACCACCTTGCGGTGGTTGGCCTTGAAGTTGAGCAGCGTCAGCCAGCTTCGCACGGTCACCTTGCCATCGCCGAACGGGTTGGCCACCCAGCCGCCCGTGCTGCTGTTGCCCCACGGTTTGAAGAGCAGCCGCCACACGCCCGACCAAGCCGTGTTGCTGTCGCGCAACCGGTCTAGCCGGGTGACGACGACCTCGACGCCGGCCTCTTGCAGACGCAGCAGGTGGCCGGCTTCGAGTCCGCCGTAGACCGTGTTCACCGGATCGGTGATCAGCACGGCCAGCAAATCCGGAACCGCGCGCTTGCGGGCGATCAGGGCGGAGGATAGTTCCTCGCACAGGTGGCGGTTCGGCGGCGGCCCCGCGCCGATGAACGGGTTGAAGAGAAACATGTCGACCACCGCCAGGTGTTCGGCCCTGCCGATCAGGGCGAAGACCTCGTCGAAAATATGCTGGTCGGTTTGACGCGCGCCCGCGCCGTCGAGGTAGGTCTGGTCGTACAGGAAGCGGACGTCCGAGGCGGGCAGGAGGTCGCTGCTGTAGGAGAGTCCATTGGGCAGGGGCTTCACCGCGTGGTAGCAGCAGCCCGGCGCGGCCGCCAGCCAGGCAACCGCCGCACCGTTTTTCAACAGAACCCGCACTTGGATGCCGGACATGAAACCACTCTCATGAGTTAGAGGCTCTTGCAAACACCGCGCAAAGATGCGCCTGACGGCTGGCTTCGCGCGGCGGTGAAGTTCGATCCCGTCATTCCGGGCGCGACGGTCTCCACCACCCCAGCAATTCTAATCTTTGTTGTTGTGAGAAAAACGAAAAGTTGAAAGCTGATCAACGCCAACAAAGACGCTGGCGCCTCGGGTCTGAAATCTGAACCCTCTGTCTGCACACATCGAAAAGGATGCAAGCACTTCGGTTCATAAGGCCCCCGCGATTTCGGTCAGCAACGCGGCCTTCTCGGCGTCCGGAAGGGAGGACTGTCTCAGTATCCGGGCGATTCCGTCAGGATCGAATTGATCGCCATCGAGCTGCCGCCGGACCTGAGATCCCAGCGAGGTTTCTCCGGATGCGTTCAGTAGGCCCAAGGCGGTGGCGGCGATGACCCGCACGCGCGCAACACCCGGTTCCATATCCCCAAGCCAGGAGATATCGGGAAAAAGCCCTTGATTGGCCTGACCATAGGCCACGTTGCTGAGGAAGTAGGCCTGCGCGGCCGAATTGGCGGGCAGCGCGCGTCCCCATTCCACGGCGGCAGCATAGTCTCTCAGGCCGCTGACAACACCCAGGATCTTGGTTGCGGTGGCCATCTGCTCGAACACCGTCGGGTCGGTGATGGTGCTCATACGGCCGCTGTCGGCATAGCGGAGCAGCACGGCCACGGCATCCTCGATCCGGTCTTGCGCCAGAATGCCCATCGTCTGGGCGATGGCTCGATCATAGGCGGCTTCAGTGAGCGTGGAGTGATTCAGCCAAGAGAAAACCGAGTGTAGGATCCGTTGTTGGCCGGCTTCATCCAGCGGATCCCGGCCATCGGTCCGTGCCTGGAGGGCTTGACGCGCAATCTGCCAGCCGAAGTCGGGTGAAAATTGATTCGAGGAGGCCAGATAGGCGAGTGCAGCCTCCGGACGCAGGCGCACCCAGTGGGCGAGAATGACAGCGAGCATAGCCTGTTGCCCAGCCTCGGGCAGGCGCTGCACCGCCTGGACAGCCGCTTCCGGGTCCTGACGGGCCCAGGCATCGAACAACATGCGGGCCGCATGTGCCTGTTGGTCGGGTGGCAGCGACAAGATATAGGTCAGCGCCTGCTGGAAATCCTTGGCCATGAACGTCCGCAAGGTTTCGGACCAGTGGCGGGCGTCGGTCTGCGTATCCATGCCGCGGGGCGGGGTTACGGGAGGGGGTCCCGGCGGCGTAGCTGAAGCCGCCGCGGCAGGGGAGGCGCGTCCCACATTCCGTTTTTCGGGGGCCGCCGCTGTGTCCGTCTTCGGCGCGACCGGAGACGTCGGGGCAGGCGCAGCCGGCCCGATCGATGGATGCGGCGGGTCCGGGAGAGGGCTTTCATCCGTTTCAATCGTCGCGGATACGCACGGACGCCGCGCCTGGATTGCGTCGACCAGAAAGGCGGAAAGGAGGGGGAGCGCGAGCAGTAAGATGCCCCCTCCGATATATGAAATGAAGGCGCGTAAGGATGGCCATCTCATAGAAGCAATGTCATTTCTCTCACGGATGGGCGAGCAGCAACGCGGTGCGGCAGGGGAGGTAGACCCTCACCAGCAACACGCATTCGGACGCGCGCGTTTCGGTGAGCAGGGGATAAGCCTGATCGGCCGTGATGCGCCCCTGGCCCCCGAAGCGCTGTTCGTCACTGTTCAGAATACCGCGGTATTGCCCGGGGGGCACCCGCACCGGATAGTCGCTCACGGAGCGTGAGCTGTGAAAATTAAACAGAAACAGCAGCGGACCACGCTCCAAGACCAGCACCTTGTCGGCTTCGGAGAGGTGCAGCAGGCGCGGCACGGTCTCGCCCAGGACGCCGGCAGCGGTGATCAGGCGGAGCATCTCGCGGTCAAAATCGCCCAGACAAGAGAATCGCAGCGCCGGATCGTCGCGCAGGTGCCATTGACGCCGGGCGTAGAGATACGAATTGCCGTTGCCCTCGCGGGGGAAGTCAATCCATTCGGGATGGCCGAATTCGTTGCCCATGAAATTGAGGTACCCCGCGCCGGCGGTCGCCAGCGTCGCCAGCCGGGCGAGTTTGTGCAGCGCCACGCCCCGGTCTGCGACCACGCTTGACGCATTGCGGGCCATGCTGTCGTACATCGCCGCGTCCATCAGTTGGAACAGCAGCGTCTTGCCGCCGACCAGCGCCTGATCGTGACTCTCGACGTAGTTCACCGTCTGCTCGTCGGGACGGCGGTTGGTCAGTTCGTGCCACAGGTAGCCGATGCTCCAATCCTCGTCCCGAACGTCCCGCGCCAGCTTGAACCAGCACTCCGGCACGCCCATGGCCATGCGGTAGTCGAACCCGGCGCCACCCTCCGCGACCGGCGCCGCCAGCCCCGGCATCCCGCTCACATCCTCGGCGATCGTGAGCGCATCGGGCCGCACCTCGTGGATCAGCCGGTTGGCCAGGTTGCAGTACAGCCAGGCGTCCTCATCGACGCCCGCGTCAAAATACTGCCCGTAGTCGGTGAAATCCACGCCGAGTCCGTGGTGCATGTAGAGCATGCTCGTGATGCCGTCGAAGCGGAATCCGTCGAAATGGAACTCATCCAGCCAATAGCGGCAGTTGGAGAGGAGAAAATGCAGCACGTCCGTCTTGCCGTAATCGAAGCACCGCGAATCCCACGCATCGTGCCAGCCGCGCAGACCCGAGTGAAAATACTGGCTCGTCGTCCCGTCAAAGCGCGACAGCCCCTCCCGCTCGTTCTTCACCGC
Source organism: Lentisphaerota bacterium (assembly GCA_016873675.1). NCBI lineage: Bacteria > Pseudomonadati > Lentisphaerota > Lentisphaerota bacterium. The sequence goes on from VGWG01000020.1 coordinate 24,494, forward strand.
GTGCGAATGGACCAGATCCATGACCACCGCCACCCCCGCGCCATGGGCATCGTCAATCAACGCCTTGAGCGCTTCGGGCGTCCCGAAGCGCGAGCTTGAGGCGAAGAAACTCGACACCTGGTAGCCGAACGAGGCGTAATACGGGTGTTCCATGACCGCCATGAGTTGGATCGTGTTATACCCCCCATCGATAATCTTCGGTAACACGTTCTGACGGAAGGCGTCATACGTTCCGATTCCGCAGGTCTCCTGGGCCATGCCGATGTGCGTCTCGTAGATCAAGGGTGCCCGCTGGGGGACTCGGAATGTATGTCTCCACCGATAGGGTTGAGGGGGTTCCCAGACCTGGGCCGTGAAGACATCGCTTGCCGGATCCTGGACCACCCGGCGCGCGTAGGCGGGGATCCGCTCGCCGCGGCCGTCTTCCCATGCCATCTCCAGCCGGTAAAACTGGCCGTGGCGTATCGCGTCGGACGGCAGCCTCGCCTCCCAGACATCCCGCCCCGGCAACCGTGACAGCCGGAAAAAGTCACGGGATTCCCATCCGGAAAAGTCGCCCACCAGCCAGAGCGCCACGGCCTGCGGCGCCCACTCGCGGAAGATCCAGCCGCCATCGGGAGCGCGGTGCAGTCCGTAATATTCATGCGCACAGGCGAACTCGGCCAGCGACCCCGGCTTCTCGGCGAGCAGCCGGGCCAGTCGGGTTGCCGCTTCAGCCCGCCGCCGGATCACGTCGCGATACGGCGTCAGCCAGGGATCATCCAGCAGATGGGCGCGTGTCGGTTGTTGCATCAGGCCTGCTCCGATCACCCGTTTCTGAACGTGTCAAAACTGCACCAGCGGGCGGTGCAGCATTTGCTCGTAAATATCGATGTAGTGCTTGGCGCAGACCGCGTGGTTGAATCGCGACAACCCCTCCCGCATGATCCGGGTGGTCTGAGCGTGGCGCACCTTGTCCGGGAGCGCATGAAACGCCATGGCCTCGTCCATGGCCCACTCGAGTCCGGCGCTATCATAAATCTTGAACGTGAAGCCATTTCCGTGGTCGGCCGCCACATCGAGGTCAGAAACCGTGTCGTGCAATCCGCCGGTGTCGTGTACGACCGGGAGGGTGCCGTAGAGCACCCCGGTCATCTGCGGCAGGCCGCACGGCTCGAAGAGGGAGGGCATCAGCACAAAATCGGATGCCGCCATAGCCAGCCGCGACAGATCCTCGGTGAAGTCGCACACCGCCACCCGGTCATACACGTTGTGCATCCGCACAATATCCCGGAAATGGCACTGATAGACGCCGTTGGCCACGATCGCGACTTGCATCCCCCGTTTGGCGTGCTTCGCCACCATCCGGTGCAAGATCGCCGTCAGCAGTTGCGGTCCCTTCTGGACCGGATCAAGCCGTGAAGGCCACAAAAAGATCGGCGCGTCCGGGTTGGCCGCCAGCCCCACTTTTTTCTGAAAGAGCGCCTTGTTGGCCCGTTTCCCCTGTGCCTGTGTCTCCGGCGTGTATGTGCGGCTGAGCGCCGGGTCGGTCGCCGGGTTGTACGACGCATCGGGCGCATTCAGGATGCCGACAGCACAGCCCGAGTTGCGTTTGTTGATCAGCTCCTGCCGGATTGAGACGGGCACAAAGTCGAACCAGCCGCGGCAGAGTTCTTCAAGGAACGTCGGGCTGACGGTATTGATGAAGTGTGCGGCGAACGCGCCGCTCGCAAGCATGTCAACCGGGTTGCTGTCGCGCGTTTCCTCGTAATTGCGGGGCACGCGGGTGTAGTAGAGATATGGCCAAAATTCCGCCGTGTCGATGCCCATGTCTTCGGCCTGTGACAATCGCACATGATGGGTGTGGATGTTATGGATCGTGAACAGGCAGGGGATTCCCAGTCGGCGCGCGGCGGCGGGGATCAGTCCCGTCATCCAGTCGTTGCAGTGGATCAGGTCTGGTGCAACGGTGGGGATGATGTTGTTGATCACCTCGCGCTGGAAGGCGAGCGCGAGCCGCGGGTTCTCGTTCTGATAATTGCTGTAGACGGCGTCCCGGTAGTAGAAGCAGCGATCTTCGGCAAGGTGGATGCGGCTGTTGGGGAGTCGACTCTTGTACACCCGCAACTCGTCGCTGATCAGGCGCGCCGAATCGACATGAAACATGCGCCGGTAATGCGGCAGCGCCACGTGCACATCGGCACCGGAAGCGAACAGTTCGGCGACGAGCGAAGCCGATACGTCGGCCAGCCCCCCCGCCTTGGCGTTCATCTGGTTGGCCATGTTCCCCATGCCCGCCGGCAGATAGGTGATTTCGGGGGTCACCACCAAGATGCGCGGCTTTCGCGTTGTGCCTCTCGCCGCTTGTTTATTTCGCACCGCCATTCCAATCCTCCCCGCGTTGACACACAGCGTCACTCGGCCTTCACGGCCGGGTCCGCCGACGGAACCGCCTGCTCGCGCGTTCGCTTGGCCGCCGCGCGAATCATCGCGATCTTCTCCTGTAAAACCCGTAGCTTCACCTGATCCGCATCCAGGGCTTTGACTGCCCGAGCCACGTCGGGATGCGAGACAACCCGGTCGCGCAAGGCCTGCTGGGCCTCGCGCAGACGCTTCAAGGTGTTGGCCTTCTCCGAGTCCGTTTTCTCACCGCTCCAGCGCAGGGTCAGCGCGTCCACCGTCAGGCGCGCAGCGGCAATTTCTGGCGACGTGACGGCCGGATCCGACACCATCCGCTCGATCGCCTCCCGCTGGGAGCGAATGTCCTGCCCCAGTTCCAGCGCCTCCACAAACACATTCGACTCGCCAGCCGATGGCTCCGCCTCGCCCGCAACCGCCAACCGGACCCCGAACGCGAGCACGACGATTCCACTGATCCGCATTATTCCGGTTCGCCTCATGCACACCCCTTGCACCGCTCTCGCTACGGCTTTTCTGTCGCAAAACACGATCCGATTATGTCGGAAATCGCCGCCGCTCTCAACAAAAAAAACGGTCTTGCTCGAAGCCTCGCTTCCCTGTATCATTCTCTCCCGTGTTTACGCATCCCGGATTGTCCCCTACGGACGGGGGTGGGCGGTTCGCGGGCACACAGGAGACGCACACATGATCGTTACCACCAAGAAGCTCTTCGAGCACGCTTACGGCCACTATGCCATCGGCGCCTACAACATCAACAATCTCGAACAAACCATGGGGCTGTTCAAAGGGAATGTGCAGAGTCAGGCGCCCTTTATCGTTCAGCTCTCCAAGGGTGCGCGTTCGTACACGCACAAGAAGATGCTGGAGTCGATGATGAAGACCGCCGATGAAATCTTTCCCGAGTCGGTGTTCGCCATCCATCTGGATCATGGCGACGAGGAGACGTGCCTGGATTGCATCCACTCAGGCGTCTATTCGTCGGTGATGATCGATGCCTCCCATCATCCCTTGGAGAAGAACATCGAGATCACCCGCCGCGTCGTCGACGCCGCCCACGCCAAGGGGCTGGTCGTTGAGGCCGAACTCGGGCTGCTGAAGGGCATCGAGGAGGATGTCGTTGCCGCCGACCATGTGTACACGAAACCGGAGGAAGCCGAGTATTTCGTCAAGCAGACCGGTGTCGACTCCCTCGCGTGCGCCATCGGAACCTCGCATGGCGCCTTCAAGTTTAAGGGCGACCAGAAGCTCCGTTTCGACATTCTCGTCGAGATCCAGAAACGGCTTCCCCGCTTCCCGCTGGTCATGCACGGCTCCTCCTCGGTCCCCAAGGACGAGGTGGCCCGCATCAACGCCGCAGGCGGTAACATCAAGGGCGCATCGGGCGTGGACGCCGATCAGTTTCTCGGCGCCGCGAAGCTCGGCGTGACCAAGATCAACATTGACACCGACGGCCGCCTCGTCTGGTGCCGCGTCCACCGCGAGTTCTTCCGCGACCACCCCGAGAAGTTCGACCTGCGCGATCCCGGCAAGGTCTTCATCCCCGAATACGCCGCTTTCATCGCCGCCAAGAACGTGAAGTTGGGCTCGGCTGGCCAGCTCGATGCCGTGCGGGCGGCCTGCAAGTAGACCTCCCATTCGCGGGGGGCGGCACCGGCCGCCCCCCGGTTTTTCTTTTTGAGAGTCATCGTTTAACCCACAGGAATCAGCTATGGCAGAAAAAATCATGGTGGACGGCAACCAGGTAGCCGCCGAAGTCGCTTTCGCATGCAGCGAGGTTGCCGCGATCTATCCCATCACCCCGTCGTCCAACATGGGCGAGTGGGCCGATGAATGGGCCTCCAAGGGGTTGAAGAACATCTGGGGTACCGTGCCTCAGGTGGTCGAGTTGCAGTCCGAGGGCGGCGCCGTCGGCGCCGTGCATGGAGCGCTCACAACCGGTGCCCTGACCACGACGTTTACCGCTTCGCAAGGGTTGCTGCTGATGATTCCCAATATGTACAAGATTGCCGGCGAGCTGACGCCGACCGTCTTCCACGTCAGTGCGCGCGCCCTCGCCGCGCAGGGCCTCTCGATCTTTGGTGACCACAGCGACATCATGGCCTGCCGCCAGACCGGCTTTGCGATGCTGTGCGCGAACAGCGTCCAGGAAGTCATGGACATGGCCACCATCGCCCATGCCGCGACGCTCGAAACTCGCATTCCCTTCGTCCATTTCTTTGATGGCTTCCGCACCTCCCACGAAGTGCAGAAGATTGACGCCGTCAGTTCCGACACCATCCGGGCCATGATTGACGACACCCTTGTCGCTGCGCATCGCGCCCGCGCTCTGAGCCCCGAGAAACCCACGATCCGCGGCACCGCGCAGAATCCCGATGTCTATTTCCAGGGTCGTGAGACCGTTGCCCCGTACTACACGGCGACTCCCGGCATCGTCCAGAAGACCATGGACAAGTTTGCCACACTGACTGGCCGCCAGTACAAGCTTTTCGACTACGTGGGCGCGCCCGACGCCGAACATGTCGTCGTCATCATGGGTTCCGGCGCCGAAGCCGTCCATGAGACCGTCGAAGAACTGGTCCGGAAGGGTGAGAAACTGGGCGTCATCAAGGTGCGCCTCTACCGCCCGTTCGACGCCAAAGGCTTCGCCTGCGCGATTCCCAAGTCGGTCAAGACCCTCACCGTCCTCGACCGCTGCAAGGAGCCCGGTTCCATCGGTGAGCCGCTCTATGTCGACATCCGCACCGCCCTCGGCGAGATTATGCAGTATAAGCTCGCCGACATCCGGTCTTGGATCCCGACCTATGGCGGGCGCTATGGCCTCGGATCGAAGGAGTTCACCCCCGCGATGGTCAAGGCGGTCTTTGACAACGCCCGGAGTGCCGCGCCGATGAACCACTTCTCCGTCGGCATTCACGACGATCTCACCGGTCTCAGCCTCCCGATCCCGGCCGACTTCACCCTGTCGGACGAAGGCCGCAAGGAGTGCATGTTCTACGGTCTCGGGGCCGACGGCACCGTCGGCGCGAACAAGAACTCGATCAAGATCATTGGCGAGGACACCGACAATTTCGCCCAGGGCTACTTCGTCTACGACTCGAAGAAGGCCGGCGCGATCACGGTCTCTCACCTCCGTTTCGGTCCGCATCTCATCCGCAGCACCTACCTCTGCACCAAGCCGGACTTCGTGGCCTGTCACAACTTCTCTTTTCTTGAGAAATACGACATGCTCGCCAACATCCGCACGGGCGGCACCTTCCTCCTCGCTTCGCCCTTCGAGGCGGACCAGGTGTGGGAGAACATCCCCGATGAGGTGGCGCGGCAGATCATCGCCAAGAAGCTCAATTTCTACGTGGTCAACGCGCTCAAGCTCGATCATGAGCTGCATCTCGGTGGTCGAATCAATACGATCATGCAGACCGCGTTCTTCAAGATCTCCGGAATTCTGCCTGCTGACGAGGCGATCGCCGCGCTCAAGAATGCCGCCAAGAAGACCTACGGGAAGAAGGGCGATACCGTCGTCAAGATGAACTGGGACGCCATAGACGCCGCCTCCGACGCAGTCAAGCGGGTGGCCTACCCGGCCCGCCCCGCCGGCAAGGTGAAGATGCCCAAGGTCGTCTCCGATAGCGCCCCTGCCTTTGTGAAGAGCGTGACCGCCGAGATCATGGCCCAGCGCGGCGATGCGCTCCCGGTCTCCAAGATGCCCGATGACGGCGTTTGGCCCACCGCCACGACGCAGTGGGAGAAGCGCAACATCGCCACCGACATTCCCTCCTGGGATCCCGCCACCTGCATCCAGTGCATGCAGTGCTCGCTGGTCTGCCCGCACGCCTCGATTCGCGGCAAGGTCTATGATCCCGCCGTGCTCGCCAAGGCGCCGCCGACCTTCAAGTCGGCCGACGCCAAGGGCGTGGTCGGCAAAGGGTTCCCGGGCTTCAAGTACACCATCCAGATCGCCCCCGAGGACTGCACCGGCTGCGGTCTCTGCGTCCAGCGATGCCCCGCCAAGAACAAGGCCAACCCGGCTCTGAAGGCCATCAACCTTTCGCCGCAGATTCCGCTGCGCGCGGCGGAGGCGGCCAACTGGGAGTTCTTCCTCGGGCTTCCCGAGGCCGATTGCACCAAGATCGGCGCCACGACGATCCAGGGGAGCCAGCTCAAGCGCCCGCTCTTCGAGTTCTCCGGCGCCTGCGCCGGCTGCGGCGAGACCCCCTACATCAAGCTGCTCACCCAGCTTGCAGGCGACCGCCTGCTGATCGGCAATGCGACGGGCTGCTCTTCGATCTACGGCGGCAATCTCCCCACCACGCCCTATTGCCAGCGTGCGGATGGACGCGGCCCGGCGTGGTCGAACTCGCTCTTCGAGGACAATGCCGAGTTCGCCTTCGGCATGCGCCTCACCGCCGACAAGCTCAATGTCTACGCGCGGGAGCTCATCGACCAGATGCTCGCCGCCGAGACCTGTTCCGCCGCCCTCAAAGCGGTGGCTCAGAAAATCAAGGGTACCGACCAGAAGGCCACCGAAGGCGTCGAGACCATGCGCGGCCTGGTTGCCGAGCTGAAGACGCTCATCGGCGATGGCGCCTGCTGCGACATTTGCAAGAACCTGCTCGGCGTGGCCGACTACTTGATTCGCAAATCGGTGTGGGCGGTCGGCGGCGATGGTTGGGCGTATGATATCGGCTACGGTGGACTGGACCACGTCCTCGCCACCGGCCGCAACGTCAAGATCCTCGTGCTCGACACCGAGGTCTATTCCAACACCGGCGGCCAAGCGTCCAAGTCCACGCCGCTCGGCGCGGTCGCCAAGTTCGCTGCGGCCGGCAAGCCGCAGATGAAGAAGAACCTCGGCATGATTTCGATGACGTACAAGAACATCTACGTCGCGCAGGTTAGCTTGGGTGCAAACGCAGCGGCCACGGTCAAGGCGTTTGTCGAGGCCGAGGCTTACGACGGCCCGGCTATCATCATTGCCTATTCACACTGCATCGCGCATGGCATCGATATGAGCCTCGGCTTGGAGAACCAGAAGCTTGCCGTTGAAACCGGCCACTTCCCGCTCTACCGCTATAACCCGGAGCTCTCCGCCGAGGGCAAGAACGCTTTGCAACTCGACAGCAAGGCGCCGACGCAGTCGTTCGCCGAGACCGCGCTTCAGGAGAACCGATTCAAGCAACTCCTGACGCTCAACCCGAATGCCCAGGCGATGCTGGCCACGGCGGAGAAGAAGTTCCGGGAGAACTTCGAGATGCTGCAGGCCCTGGCCAACCTGCCGCGGTCCTAAGAAAAGAGGCTCTTGCAAAACCCACCGTGGCACGGGCGTCCCGCCCGTGAAACACGGGCAAGATGGCCGTGCCGCGCCCGTACTCCCGGGGTTTTGCAAGAGCCTCAAAGGAATGACCCTATGGCCGTAAGTATTGCCGAAATCATCTTGTTGTGCCTTATAGCCGATTGGTGTTTCCGGCGCATGCGCATTCCGGGTCTCGTCGGCATGTTGCTCGTGGGCGTTATTCTCGGACCATACGCGCTTGAGTTTCTCGATCCCGGCCTGCTTACAATCGGGCCGGATTTACGCCTGAGCGCCCTCATCGTGATCCTCCTGCGGGTTGGCTTTGAGTTAAGCCGTTCGACACTTCATAGGATCGGCGGCAGAGCTTTACTCTTGGCTTTTATTCCTGCCACCATTGAAGGCGCGGCCATCACCATCGCCGGGCCGTGGTTGCTGGGCTTAAGCTTGCTCGAATCGGCTGTTTTGGGATCGGTTCTTGCGGCTGTTTCTCCCGCCGTAGTTGTACCTTCCATGATTGAGTTCATGAAGGAACGCCGGGGCGCAACCAAAGAGATCCCCTCCATGATCATGGCCGCAGCATCGGTTGACGACGTGTACGTGATCGTCGCGCACACAGCCATCCTGGGAGTCTATGTCGGCCAACAAGTCAATTTGGCAACACAAATCGTCAGTGTGCCGCTTTCTTTGATTTTAGGAATTGCTGTGGGGATTGCCATCGGGAGCGTCCTGTACAAGTTGTTCGACCGATTCAACCCCCGGGCGACAAAGAGGGTTCTCATCGTCATTGCCTTGTCCATTCTTCTCGTTCGAATACAACACAGTTTATCAGGCGTTCTGCCGTTTGCCGGTCTGGTTTCCGCCATGGCCATCGGATTCATTATTTTGGAAAAACGGGAATATATGGCTCATGAACTCTCGGCCAAATTGGCGAAGACGTGGGTGTTTGCGGAAATCATACTGTTCTCGATGGTCGGCGCACAGGTGAACATTGGAATCGCATGGCGAGCGGGTTTGATGGGAGCAGCAATAATAGGTCTTGGGCTTCTGGCTCGCAGCATAGGTGTCGGCCTTTGTCTTATCGGTAGCCGCTTAAACATAGGGGAGAGGTGTTTTGTTGCGGTAGCCTACTCTCCGAAGGCCACCGTGCAAGCCGCCATTGGTTCTGCTCCGCTGCTAGCCATGCGTTCAGCAGGGATGGACACAGCCCCAGGGGAAATGATCCTCGCGATTGCCGTATTGAGCATTTTTCGGCACTTCACGAGAATCTGTGGGTGGTAGTTGATTAAGAAAGGCGCATCCGGTTATCCTTCTTGTACACAAAACAGAGGAGGATAAACGACACCGGATGCGCGTAGAAACTTTACTAAACC